>CACYDZ010000185.1 GCA_902773265.1 uncultured Ruminococcus sp. | reverse complement strand
TTAAAGGGCTGCCGCCCTTTAAAATCCTGCCCAAAGGCTCCGCCTTTGGAATCCGCCACTTTTTGAAAAAAGTGGACAAAAACTTTTAATTGTCACAGCTATATGTTGTTCTTTATCATTACACATTTTAGAAAATAATCTCAAAAAAATTTTTTCGATACTTGACAAATGTAATACTTCGTGATACGATGTATTACATAAAAGGAGGTATAGTATTGGATACGCAGTTGAAACGGGGACTTTTAGAAATTTGTGTTCTTGCCACCATCAAAAATGAAGATTCATATGGCTACAAAATCATTAAAGATATGAAACCATATATTGAATTGTCAGAATCTACCTTATACACCATATTGAAACGGTTGGAAACGACAAAAATGCTGACGGTACAATCTGTTGAACACAATGGACGACTTCGCAAATATTACCACATCACCAAAGCAGGATTACAGCGTATTGAGGACTTCAAAAGCGAATGGAAAGAGGTCATAGCTGTTTATCAGTTTGTCATTAAGGAGGATGAACATGACTAAACAAGAATTTTTGAACAAGTTGAAAGACGGTCTGTCAGGATTGCCGACGAACGACAGGGACGAACAACTGGAATTTTACAGTGAAATGCTTGATGACCGTATGGAAGAAGGGGTAAGTGAAGCCACAGCGGTTGAGGAAATCGGTTCTGTTGACGATATTATTGCACAGATTATTGCGGATATCCCACTTACCAAACTTGTCAAAGAAAAAATAACACCAAAACATACCTTACAGTTATGGGAAATACTGCTTATTGTACTGGGATTTCCGTTATGGTTTCCGTTATTGCTGTCAGTTGGTGCGGTAGTGCTTTCGTTATATCTTGTTATCTGGTCACTGATTATTTCGTTATGGGCAGTTGAAATTTCTATGGGAGCGTGTACAGTAAGCGGAGTAATACTTTCTGTCATTTACATTTTCAAAGGGTATGTTTTGTCGGGAATTGCCATGCTGGGAATAGGACTGTTCTGTGCAGGAATTTCGATATTGTTATTTTTCGGATGTTTGTATGTATCAAAAACTGCCATTCATTTCACCAAAAAAGTAATACTGAACATAAAAACATGGTACATTAAAAGGGAGTGTGCAAAATGATAAACCTGACCAAAAAAACAAAAAGAACCAAAAAAAGTATTATCATAGCTGTTGTGCTTATCGCCATTGGAATGTTATTTTTTATAGGAGTGTGTATTGTCATGAAATTTGATTTTTCCAAACTCAGTACCATAACATACGAAACAAATACATACACGGCAGACAAAGATTTCCGTAATATCGAAATCAATGTTACTGAAACTGATATACTATTTAAACCATCTGCCGATGGAAATTGTAGTGTGGTTTGTTTTGAACATGAAAAAGTAAAACATTCTGTTTTTGTCCGTAATGATACACTGCACATTGTCGTTGATGATACTCGGAAATGGTATGATTATATAACGCTCTTTCAGAAATCCCTGTCTATGACAGTATATCTCCCGTCCGAAAAATATGAGTTATTGAAAATCGACAGTCACACAGGAGATATTACCATTCCCGCTTTATTTACTTTTGGTAATGTTGATATTACCGAAAGTACAGGCGATATCGTGTGTAATGCGTCTGTAACAGAAACACTCAGGAGCAAAACAAGTACGGGAACTATCAACCTTAACAAAATACAGGCAAAAAATATTGATTTATGTGTTTCTACAGGACATATTGCTGTCAGTTCTGTTATCTGTAAAGAAACCATTTCGGCAGAAGTCAGTACAGGAGACACAACATTAACAGATGTTACCTGTCAGAACTTCATTTCAACAGGGAGTACCGGCAATATCACCATGAAAAACACTATTTCTTCAGATAAATTCACCATTAAAAGAAGTACAGGAGATATCCACTTTGAAAACTGCGATGCCGGACAGATTTCTCTGAATACCTCCACAGGAGATATAAACGGTACACTTCGTTCAGAAAAAATATTCGCTGCCAGAACATCAACAGGTACAGTCCATGTTCCCGACACGGCTTCAGGAGGAAAATGCGAAATCACCACTTCCACAGGAGATATCCATATCAATTTATCTGCAGATAAATAAAGTTATCATAACCCCCTCTTAATATGAATACAATATAGCAAAAGCAGATGAGGGGAGAAAAATATGTATGAAAAGAATATTCAGAAAATGATTATCGCCGTCAGTATAGGTGTCCTCAGCGGAATTATTTTCTGTTCGCTGGGAATGTTCATCAGTGCATGGGGACTGGTCAAAGCAGGACAGTTGCCACTGAATTTAGCTTATATTCTCATGCAGATAATCGGAGCAATCGGTTCATTTGTGGGCAGTTACATAGCGGTGAGAATATATAAGAATAACGGTCTTGTCATAGGAATACTGACAGCATTTGTCTTGTTTGTGATTGTCTTTACGGTAGGATTGATTGTCTGTATGGATAATCTTTCGCTGACAGCTATAACCAAACTGACAGCTATGCTTTGTGCAGGAGCATTGGGAGGGATATTATCCGTCAATAAAAAGAAAAAATTCCGTTCTTACTAAGCAGTTGAAAGGATTTTCTGTAATGCGTAATTGTCATGAGAAAAACAACTTATAGCTATGACAATGAAAAGTTTTGTCCACTTTTGGGAAAGTGAAAGGCATAGCCTTTTTCGTGGGGGGAAAATCGCTCGTAGCGATTTTGGGGCAAAGCCCCTTAGCAGGATTTTAAAGGGTTGGGAACACAGACACTGTGCGTCAGCCCTTTAATCGGCTAAAAAATCAAAACAAAATCTGCATACGCAGATTTTGTCATATAAAAATTAAAAGGCAAAGCCCTTTAACAAAAAAATCCCCCGAAAGAGAAGTTTTCAGACTTTCTCTTTCGGGGGATTTTCCGCATAAGGAATGATTATCAGTCGATTTCCACCATAACTTTGGTGTTGTTTCTGATAGCGATAGACCTTGCGATAGTACGGATAGCCTTAGCAATTCTGCCCTGTTTACCGATAATTCTGCCCATATCAGGTTCAGCAACATGAAGATGATAAACAGTAATACCGTTTTCGTTGGGTTCGTCCTTGTCAACCGAAACCGCAGAGGGGTCATCAACAAGACCTTGTGCAATAGTAATCAATAAATTTTCCATAAGTAAAGACACTCCTTTTCCATTATTCGCCCAATACATTGTATCTTGCAAACAGTGATTTGACAGTATCTGTCATCTGAGCACCGTTAGCAATCCATTTTTTTGCCTTTTCGCCGTCAACCTTGACATCAGCAGGTTCAACCATAGGGTTGTAATAGCCGATTTCTTCAATAAAACGACCATCTCTGGGATATCTGGAGTCAGCGACAACGACACGATAGAAAGGGGCTTTTTTAGCACCCATTCTTCTCAATCTGATTTTAACCATGTTTATTTACCTCCGAATCTGTAATAACTTATCTATATTCACCAATTTCTTGGGTGAACGGCTGTATTAAAATTTCCCGAAAGGGTTGTTTCCGCCCATAGGTGGCATACCGCCAAGTCCGGGCAGATTTCTGAATTTTTTGCGTTTACCTTTTTTACCGCCTAACTGTTTCATGACTTTCTGCATTTGTTCAAACTGTTTAAGCAGACGGTTGACATCTTCCACTTTCAGACCGCAACCTTTGGCAATTCGTCTTTTTCTGGACGGATTGATAATGGAAGGTTTTTCTCTTTCCTGCGGTGTCATGGAAAGGATAATCGCCTCATTACGATAGATAAGGTTATCATCGACATCCATATCTTCCAGTTTACCGCTGTCGATACCCGGCAGTTTCTTGAGAATACCCTTAATAGGTCCCATGCGTTTAATCTGACCGAACTGGTCAAGCAAATCATTGAGGTCAAATTTATTTTTCTGTAATTTTTCCGCCATTTCCATAGCTTTTTTCTGGTCAAGGCGTTCTTCGGCTTCTTCAATGAGGGTAAGCATATCGCCCATACCCAAAATACGGCTTGCCATTCTGTCGGGGTGAAAAACTTCCAAATCATCCATTTTTTCGCCCGTACCTGCATATTTGATAGGCTTGCCCGTAACGGCTTTTACCGAAAGTGCTGCACCACCTCTGGTATCGCCGTCAAGTTTGGTGAGTATAACACCTGTAATATCCAATAAATCATTAAAGGTTTTCGCCACATTTACAGCGTCCTGACCTGTCATAGAATCAACAACAAGCAGAATTTCCTGTGGACTGACTTCCTTTTTGATTTTCTCCAGTTCGCCCATCAGTTCTTTATCAATATGCAGACGACCTGCGGTATCCAGAATAACCATATCATACCCGTAATCTTTGGCATACTTGATAGATTCCTTAGCAATTTTAACAGGGTTTGTCTTACCCATTTCAAAAACAGGCACATTGACGCTTTGGGCAACCACTTTCAACTGTTCGATAGCGGCCGGACGATAAATATCACACGCTACCGCAAGAGGTCTGTGACCCTCTTTTTTAAGCATTTTCGCCAGTTTTCCTGTATGCGTGGTTTTACCTGAACCTTGCAGACCACACATCATAATAACGGTAGGCGGTTTTGATGCCCATTCCAGACGGACTTCTTCTCCGCCCATTAAATTTGTCAGTTCTTCGTTGACAATCTTAATAACCATCTGGGCAGGAGTAAGACTTTCCATAACATCAGACCCGACAGCTCTTTCGGCTACTTTATTGGTAAAATCTTTGGCAACTTTATAGTTGACATCCGCTTCCAGCAAAGCCAGCCTGACTTCACGCATAGCAGTTTTGACATCATTTTCTGTCAGTTTTCCTTTGGAACGCAGTTTTTTGAATGCGTTGGAAAGTTTTTCGGTCAATCCTTCAAAAGCCAAATCCATCACCCTTTCAAAATTTATTTTTTATCTCTTCAATCATTTCTATTGCACGCTTACAATCTTCATTTCCGATAACTGTCTGCAAAGTCATTTCCACATTATTCAAATCCTGTTCAATACTTTGCCATTTATGATAGAGATGTAATTTTTCTTCCAGTTCTTCCAGAAAAGTATCACTTCTCTTAATGATATCATAGACCCCTTGTCTGGTAATCCCACTCATGTCAGCAATTTCCCGCAAAGACAAATCATTATTGTAATAGTAGTCCATGATTTGAAACTGTCGTGGTGAGAGGAGCTGTCCGTAAAAGTCCAGCAAAACAGAAATCATGATTTTCTTATCCATAGTTATTCTGCACTCCAGAAGTGTAAAGTGTTTTACTTGACACTGACGGCTATTATACTATACTTCCGTATAGTTGTCAAGCATTTAGTGACAGCTTTTTTTATAATCACGGTACATCTGTATCACATTACGGTATTCGTAATGATATTCTTCCACCTGATGTTCAAAGAAAAAAGAAACCAACTGTTCTTTTCCCGAAAGTTTTCCGAGTACCATTTTGTGAATGGCAGGCGAATAGAAAAATTTCTGTACTCTGTTGCCCTCTTTAACTACACTGACAAGACCTTTTACATTTTGCCAATAAGTTTTCTTAGGATTTTGGGTAGTAACTGCCTGTGCCGACAATATTCCCGTTTTCAATGCCATATACAATCCTTCCCCCGAGATAGGGTCAGTAAACCCTCCTGCGTCACCAATCAATATAACATTGTCAGGCAATTTTTCCTGCGGGATAACATAGCCGTAAGGTAAAAATGCTCCGATGTACCTGATATGCTCTGTACTGACACCCACATCTTTCAGGAAAGATGCCAACATCTTTTTATAATCTTCCCCTTTTTTATACTGACCTGCCACACCGACACAAACTCTTTCTCCATGCGGAAATACCCACAGATAACCGTTATCCACATATTCAAAATAAATATCCACGCTTTTGGTATCAAGCACTTCAGTTGTGAGATAAGTTTCCACACCAAATGCCAGTTTAGATTTATCCACATGGAGTGATTTATGTGACATACTCAATGCACCGTCCGCAAAAATCAGGGTATCATAATACAGTATCTGACCGTTTGAAAGCAGAATACGATTATTGTCATAATCCACTGTAATACCACTTTCCCCCTCCATCAGCACACCACCCAATTCACGGTATTTTTCCACAAGAGCATTATCAAAGATTTTTCTTTCTACCAGATGAATGTCACGCACAAGCGGTGCATCAGCAAGCAGCTGCGTTTTGCGGTAAAGTCTGATACGATTGGCGGTTGTACAGAATAATCTCTCTGTATTCTGTCCCTCAAAAAGTTCGTTTATCAATCCATAAGTCTTTTTGGTCACCAATCCTGCACAAGTTTTATTTCTCGGAAAAGTGGCTTTATCAATAACACAATGTTTAATTCCCTGTTTTTGCAAAGTAATTCCGCACGCTGCCCCTGATGGCCCGGCACCAATAACGATTACTTGATAATGATTTTCCATATTTGATATCACTCCTGATTAAAGGGTTGCCAAACAGTGTCTGTATTCCTAACCCTTTAAAATCCTGCCCAAAGGCTCTGCCTTTGGAATCCGCCACTTTTTTGAAAAAAAGTGGACAAAAAACTTTTAAGTTTCACCGCCGACACTTTAATAAATAATCCCAACAAAGTAAGCCGAAAAAGTTTTTGTCGAACTTTTTTCAAAAAGTTCGTGGGGTCAAGGGGCAACGGCCCCTTGTGGGATTTTTAAGGGCAACGCCCTTAAACTTCCACTGAAAATCCAAAATTTGCGTACGCAAATTTTGTCTGAATATTTAGCCGATTAAAGGGCTGCCGCCCTTTAAAATCCTGCCCAAAGGCTCCGCCTTTGGAATCCGCCACTTTTTGAAAAAAGTGGACA
>CACYDZ010000184.1 GCA_902773265.1 uncultured Ruminococcus sp. | reverse complement strand
CTTCGCCCTTTAAAATCCTGACAAGGGGCTTTGCCCCTTGACCCCACAACTTTTTGAAAAAAGTTGACAAAAACTTTTAATTGTCACAGCTGAACCGTTGCTGATTGCAAATTGCTAATTGTCTCAAGGAGGGCAAATGAAATTACTGAAAACTGTATTTCAGGAAAAAATCCGTTATTACGGTTGTCCGTTATTGCTGGGAATGTCGGTATGTTATGCGGTCATTCATATGTTATATAAGGAAATGGCGATACCGTATTCGATACTGTTTGTCGTGCTGGGATTTTTCCTGTTCCGTTTTTTTGATATACTCAAAAGCAAAAAAGTTATAGGTGGTTTGATTTATACTGTGCTATTGATTGTGGCAACGGTCATTAGTCTGGTGATGGTATTTTCTGCGACTGTTAATTCACATAGGGCAAACTTATTCCGAATGTGGCTTTATGGTGCGGAAGGGCTGGAACAATGGCAATTTCCATTGATAAATGCAGTATTTATAGGTGGGGGATTTTTTCTTGTTTCTATCATCTACTACTTTACACAAGCTCAATACCGAACACTGGGATTAATGCTTTGCATACTTTTTCCGTTTGTCATTTCCTCAAAGCGTTCGGAAGCGATAGACGAAAAAATTATAGTCTTCATTTTGATGATGTATATTATTACTGTTATTCACAATCAGCGTATCATACCCAAAAACGGAAATGCCGTATTGAAAATAGACAGAGCTTATTTTGTTAGTATTGGTGTGTTTATGGCCGTCACAGTGGCGATTACGATGACCATTGAACGACCTGTTTATCTTGCTCAGTTACAGAAAAATCCAGCTTATTTTGATTATAACCCTAACCGTGTGAATGTTAATACAGCAACATCATTTGAAAATCCGTCTATAAATTCTTCGGAGAGTTACGGCAACAGAAATTTATCCGACACACCACTGTTTTACTTTCAGACGGACGGCAGACAGACGGTTTACTATCTCCGACGGCAAGCCTATTCTGTTTTTAACGGTGAAGTCTGGAAGATGGCGGAATACAAGAACAGTTCTTCCACGCCGTATGACGGTTATGCCGAATATTCCACCCGTGAAATCTTGAACGACTGGCAGACAGTTATTCAGGATAATACAGATACTTCCGCATTCTTACGACGCAGAAACGGTACAGTATATTCACAGAGTTTTTTCCCGTCTTATTTGCCCTCACCGTTCGGTACTGTATTGGACAGAAGTTCAACGAAATATACAAAATATCCGCAGGGGTTGATTTTGCGGACAGCTACCAATCGTGGCAGACAGTCTCTTCTGAACGACAGTTTTGTATTTGAAGAACCTACGCATACATTGATTTCCTATATAAAACAATCTGATTTGCAAGCAGAAGATTACTGCCGTGTTCTGGAGAGTAACTCTTCTGAAGAAGCGAGACGGTTGCTTGAGGATTACAATAATGCCCGAAACAATTATTCCGATACACAGAATATTTCAGAAAATGTTATGAAACTGGCAAGACAGATTACTGAAAAATATTCGTCCGATATAGATAAAGCGACTGCACTGGAAAGCTATTTCTCAGAAAACGGCTACCTGTATGATGAAAATGCCAACCCTGACGATAAATCCATAGATTATTTTATTTTCACAGGGAAAGCGGGAGTATGTTCAGGTTACGCTACGGCAATGACGCTTATGGCAAGAAGTATCGGTCTGCCGTCACGGTATGTGGAGGGATTTGCAGGGTTTGAAAAATCTTCCGCAGATACCTTTATCATACGCAACAAGCACGCTCATGCCTTTGTGGAGGTATATATTTCAGGAGTCGGCTGGATAACCTTTGACCCGACTGTTGCCGACTATCGAAAAATTGAACAAGACGATGAAAGCCATTTTCTGAGTACTGTCCGACAGATAATTGACCGTTATAAATATCTGATAATTGTTGCTGTATTAATTTTTCTTTTATTGAAATCCGACAGACTTTATGAGATGATTTTCCGTATCAGACAACTTTTTCGGACACCCAGACAGAAAACACTTTATCTGTACGCCCATATAATAAGCGTAGTCAATTTTTCCACTAATGATGATTACTGTTCTTATACGGTAGATATGTTAAGAAAGTATCTGTTGTCTACAAGAAAAGTAGTTCCTGAAAAATTGCTGACGCTTTTTGAAAGTACGGCTTTTGGCGGATATCAGCCGACAAAAGAAGAATACCATACGGCTTATACGGAATATAAAAAATGTTATCGTTATCTGCGGAAAATTCCCCGAAAAAAATGACATTAAAAAATCATCATATTGACAAATCGAAAATAACTTGTTAGAATAAATCGGAAATAAAATTTTTTTGGCAGACGATGAGGCAGTAGTAAAAATGTATAAGAATTTTGTAAAAAGATGGATTGATATTCTGATAGCTTTGATAGGATTGATTTTCGGGTCAGTGATTATGCTGATTGTGGCTGTTGCCGTCAAAATAGAAAGTCCGGGAGAAGTGATTTTCAAACAGCCAAGAATCGGCAGAAACGGAAAAGTATTCAATATTTACAAATTCCGTTCCATGTGCAAAAATGCGGAAAAGACAGGTTCAGGTGTTTATTCCGACAAAAACGACAGTCGGGTAACCAGAGTAGGTAAATTTATCAGGGCAACCAGTCTTGACGAATTGCCTCAGCTCATCAATATGCTCAGAGGAGATATGTCTTTGATAGGTCCCCGTCCGCCACTTACCTATCACCCGTGGCCTTATGAAGAATATACTGAACATCAGAAAAAAATGTTCAATGTTCGTCCGGGAATTACAGGCTGGGCTCAGGTGCATGGCAGAAAACAGGTAGAATGGCATAAAAGAATTGAACTCAATGTATGGTATGTAGAGAATGTTTCTTTTTTGCTGGACTTGAAAATTTTATTCATGACGGTATTTAAAGTCTTTACCAACGCTGACAATGAGAATGTCGGTGCAACTTTGCAAAAAGACAACAGCACCGAAACAAAAGAAAAAGTTTCTTCCGAAAATGAAGCGAAAGTGTGATAATTTTGAAAAAATTAAAAAACATTTAACTTTTCAAAATTGATTTCCGTGTGAATTTTACAACAGATATTGACAAAACGGTTTAAAAGTTGTAAACTAAACATGATACATCTATCCTTGAAAGGAGAATGGCTATGAAAAGAATTAAAACACTCAAAACAAGAAATCTTGTTAAAAGCGTCAAAAACGGTGGCTGTGGTGAATGTCAGACTTCATGCCAGTCAGCGTGTAAGACATCTTGCGGTGTAGCAAATCAGCCTTGCGAAAAAGTCAGCAAATAATATCGAAAGAGAAAACTGATTGCTGAAAAAGTGTCGTCACTCACTTTATCGGGGGGGTGTTACGACACTTTGTTTTATGTTAAAGGCTTTCGCATTTAACAATTCTGCCAGCTTTTTTGAAAAATTTGTCATAAGGGATTGAATTTATCATGATACACCAGTACAAATTAAACGGCTATAATATTGTCATAGATGAAGGGAGCGGTTCAGTACACAGCGTTGATGAAGTAGCCTATGACATGATAGCGATGTATAATAAAAAATCAAAAGATGAAATTATCCAAGCACTTTTAACAAAATATGAGAATGATACAACTGTTACTGTCGATGAACTGAAAGAATGTTATGATGATATTACCGAACTGAAAGCAAGTGGTCAGTTATTTGCTGACAGCAGTTATGCTGAACAAGCCGTAGATTTCAAGAACCGCAGCCATATTATCAAAGCGTTATGTCTGCACATTGCTCATACCTGTAATCTGAATTGCAGCTACTGTTTTGCGGGTCAGGGAAAATATCAGGGAGAAAGAGCATTGATGAGTTTTGAAGTGGGAAAGCAAGCGATAGATTTTCTGATTGCCAATTCAGGAACAAGACACAATCTGGAAGTAGATTTTTTCGGAGGAGAGCCGTTGATGAATTGGGAAGTTGTCAAAGAGATTGTCAGCTATGCCAGAAGCATTGAAAAAGAATACAACAAGAATTTTCGTTTTACGCTTACCACTAACGGAATGTTGATTGACGATGATGTCATTAATTTTGCCAATCAGGAAATGCACAATGTGGTATTAAGTCTGGACGGCAGAAAGGAAGTCCATGACCGTCTGCGGGTAGATTACAAAGGTATCGGCAGTTATGACAGGATAGTACCAAAATTCAGGCGTTTTGTTGAAAAGCGTGGTAACAGAGGATATTATATGCGTGGAACATATACGCATAACAATGTTGATTTCACTAACGACATTTTCCATATGGCGGATTTGGGCTTTACGGAACTGAGTATGGAACCTGTAGTCTGTTCACCGAACGACCCATACGCTCTCACCGAAGACGATTTACCGAAACTCTTTGAACAATATGAAATACTTGCCAAAGAAATGCTGAAACGACAGAAAGAGGGCAGACCGTTTACCTTTTATCATTATATGCTTGATTTGGAGCATGGACCCTGTATTTATAAGCGGGTAGCAGGTTGTGGGAGCGGAACAGAATACATGGCGGTAACGCCAGCAGGAGAATTATATCCGTGTCATCAG
>CACYDZ010000183.1 GCA_902773265.1 uncultured Ruminococcus sp. | reverse complement strand
TTTAAAATCCTGCTAAGGGGCTTTGCCCCTTAACCCCACCACTTTTGAAAAAGTGGACAAAACTTTTAATTGTCACCGCTGAACCTCTGATAAACAATCCGAACGCAGTGAGCCGAAAAAGTTTTTGCCGAACTTTTTTCAAAAAGTTCGTGGGATTGTTAAGGGCAACGCCCTTAACTCAAGGGTTCGGGGAGAAACTCCCCGACAGACAACTCCCGAATTATAAATTCCATTTGAATACCGTTTTGAAAGGTGTATCCTGGTCGGTAGCAAAAGCACGGTGAATGTCGTCAATATTACAGACTTCTGCATCCTCATAGATAATACTGCCCAAGCGTCTGCGTACACGCCTGGTTTTCATTAAACGGATTGCCTGTTCAAAGTTTTCTTTGCCTGAACGACTGCTCCCGACAATCGTCAGACCCTTTTCCAGTACAGTTCTTGTGGTTATGGGTATCTGATTTTCGCTTACACCCATCAATACCATTGTTCCCTGCGAACGGATATGTTTTATCATGCTGTTAATCGCATCGTAACTGCCTTCGCCACCTGCACATTCAAAGGCATGGTCGAAAGTGTACTTTGGGGGGATATCATAATCTAGATAGGTTTTGTCAACAAAAGAAAAACGGGCAAGTTTTCTTAACCGTCTGCCAATGACGGTAATCTGTGTTTCAGGCATCAGTTCCTTGAGGGTTGTTGCCACTACATAAGCCAGAGGGCCATCGCCGAAAATAGCCACTTCTTCACGACAGCCATGAGCAATTTTGCGGAAACGGTCAACGGCGTGTGTGGCTACGCTGAAAAATTCCGTAATACAGGCAATATGTAAAGGAATATCATCACAAGGTACAATCCTGTCAGGCGGAAGGTCAACAAACTCACGCATAAATCCATCGCCCGAGCTAGAAAGAAATTTTGACTGTTCGTCATAATTTTCAGCAATATATGGCAATTTTCTTACGGGAATATTCGGTATCAGGACTACTTGCTGTCCGTTTTTGAAAGTTCCCGTTTTATCTGTGATAACCTCACCGCAACACTCGTGAATGAGAGCCATCGGTAATTTTTCACTAAGAATTTTCATGTCACGCTGACCACGATAATAGCGTTGGTCAGCGTGACAGATAGACATATATTTTGGTCTGACCAATACTTTCCCGTCAATATTGACATCGCATAGCTTTACCGAAAAAAACTGTGGGTTGGTAAGCTGATAGATATAGTTAATCAATTCCCATTCCTCCGACAATGACTTTAGCTATCTGATAATCGTTGACGGTAGTAATTTTCATATTCAGATTTTCGCCCATGACCAGTTTGACAGGGACATTTTTCATGACACAGATTTTACAGGCATCTGTCAGAATATCTTTTTCCGATTCGGTAAGCTGTTCATAAAGTTCTTTCAGCATTTTGACCTGGAAAGACTGTGGTGTTTGTCCCTGATACATAAAGCGTCTGTCAGGAATATCGGAGATTTCCTCACCGTTTTCCGAACGGACAATCGTATCGGTTGCACAGATGACAGTATCACACGCACCGTATTTCTGAGCCATAGCGATATTTTCCTCAATGATACGCAAAGTAACAAACGGTCTTACAGCATCATGAGTAACGATGATATCATCATCATTCGCACCATAGTCACGGTTGATTTCTTCAATGACTTTAAAGATGGTATCGTTTCTGGTTTCGCCTCCCGGAGCAAGTCGCACACGGTCAATATCCAGACGGTATTTCTCCAGCAAGTCATACATATAAGACATCCAGTCGGGGTGTATACCGAGATACACCGCACGAAACTGATTACAGGCAAGCATTTTTTCCAATGTATGGATAATAATAGGTTTGTTGCCTAAAGGTAAAAACTGTTTTGGCATGGTGGAAACATGCATTCTTGTTCCCACACCGCCTGCAAGTATAGCTCCGTAAATCATGAAAGTTACTCCTAATCAAATTCATTGTTTGAGGGCTTACCGCCCGTTCATTTTCTGAAAAACCCCTCAGAAACTTTTTTGGCTCACTCCGTTCAAAGGAATTTGACAGCGATATTTGTCATTATAGAAAAACGACTTATAGCTGTAACAATGAAAAGTTTTTGTCAACTTTTTTCAAAAAGTTGTGGGGTCAAGGGGCAAAGCCCCTTGTAGGATTTTAAAGGGCAAAGCCCTTTAATCGGCTAAACATTCCAAATAAAATTTGCGTAAGCAAATTTTGACAATTCAGGTGAAACTTTTTATCACTTCAAATGCTGTGGAAAATTTTCGATAATCAGTTGTTTTTCAGGAAAGGATTTTTGAAATCATAACAGGACTGTTCTGTATTACAATAAACCACATCATGATGGGGTTTCTGTTCTTCTTTTGGGGGAATGGTCATATATTCCCCAAAGGCGGTTTTTAAATAGATATCGTATCCTACGGGAATGGGCATTTGCAGACCTTCAAATTCTTTATATAC
>CACYDZ010000182.1 GCA_902773265.1 uncultured Ruminococcus sp. | reverse complement strand
AGTTTCAGTTGCACGGTTGCGTATACTGTTTATATTCCTTACCCAAAGAATATGACAAACATTATGTAGAAAAGGTATTGAAACTATATTTTCCAAAACCGATGAGTTACAACAGGTTTGTGGAGATAATAAGAAAATATTTCAGAAGATGTACAGAAATAAGTTTTGTAGATTCTACAAAGCGGGAAGTATGTGATAATCATAAAAGTCTACTTGTATAAGGTATTGCACAACGGGAAAAAACTCAATGGGATAGTTTTACGGTAAAATATCTGTCAGATAGAACATACACACCATCGTTCCATTGCAATTTCTGTACCAATTTAATTTCAGGTATGATTGCCTCTACTTTTCTGCTGAAGAAACCTTCAATTATCCGGCAAGATAAATTTTTTTACTTGTTAAGAGTAAAACACAGAGATGCTCATAAGCGATTATTAATCTCTTAGAAGCATCTCTGTGTTTTGATGACAAGACTATTAAGTATAAAGATATATTAAAGTTCTATAATATATATAATAAAAAATGATAAATAACTTATTTATAAAATTATTTATCATACTCACATATTTTTATTACTCACCATTGATTACTAATGTGAACTACTCATTGTCTAAAGCCAATGGACTTCCTGTTTCATCGTCCTCGTAACATACTAACTCCACAGGCGTAAATTCGGGCTGAACCCTCTCTACTGTATTGTAATTATAACAAAAAAGCTACACTTTGGCAACCTTAAACCCACCGTCTAAAGCCTGTGGGTTTAAGGTTGCCATGTTTTCAAATTGTTCATTACCTCAGAAGGCTGTTTTTTTACTGATGTAATCGTTCAGTTCATCAATTTTCACTCTGGTTTGTTCCATAGTATCTCTGTCACGAACAGTTACACAACCGTCTTCAAGAGAATCGAAATCATATGTTACACAGAAAGGCGTACCGATTTCGTCCTGACGGCGGTATCTTTTGCCGATAGCTCCCGTAACATCGAAATCTGTCATAAAGTCTTTGGAAAGCATAGCATAGACTTCTTCTGCTTTGTCGCTCAGTTTCTTGACAAGAGGGAAAACAGCTACTTTGAATGGTGCCAAAGTCGGGTGCAGGTGTAAGACAACACGGGTATCGTTCTTTTCAGCGTCGATTACTTCTTCATCGTAGGCTTCTGTCAGGATAGCAAGGAAAAGTCTTTCTACACCTAAAGACGGCTCAATAACATACGGAATATAGCGTTCATTGGTCTGAGGGTCGAAGTAGTCTAATTTTTTACCGCTTGTGTTGATATGCTGAGTAAGGTCATAATCTGTTCTGTCGGCAACGCCCCAGAGTTCGCCCCAGCCGAACGGGAAAAGATATTCAAAGTCGGTGGTTGCTTTGGAATAGAAACAGAGTTCTTCTTTTTCGTGGTCACGCAGACGCAGATTTTCGGGCTTGATGTTGAGGGAATACAGCCAGTCACGGCAGAAACTTCTCCAGTAATCGAACCATTCCAAATCCGTACCGGGTTTACAGAAAAATTCCAGTTCCATCTGTTCAAATTCCCTTACACGGAAAATAAAGTTTTTGGGGGTAATTTCGTTACGGAAAGATTTACCGATTTGTGCCACGCCGAACGGAATTTTTTTACGGCTTGTCCGCTGAATGTTGGCGAAGTTGACAAAAATTCCCTGAGCGGTTTCGGGACGGAGATAAATTTCATCTTTGCTGTCCTCAGTAACGCCCTGAAAGGTCTTGAACATAAGGTTGAACTGTTTGATATCGGTAAATTTATGACCGCCACAGTCGGGACAGGGGATATTTTTTTCTCTGATGTAATCGGTCATCTGCTGATTAGTCCAGCCGGCTACAGATGTACCGTCAAATTCTTCAATGAGGTTGTCGGCTCTGTGACGGGTCTTACACTCACGGCAATCCATCAGAGGGTCGGAAAATCCGCCAAGATGACCTGATGCCACCCAAGTCTGCGGGTTCATCAGGATAGCACTGTCCAGACCGACATTATATTTATTTTCCTGAACAAATTTTTTCAGCCATGCTTTTTTGATATTGTTCTTGAGTTCCACGCCCAGAGGGCCGTAATCCCATGTGTTGGCAAGACCGCCGTAAATTTCTGAACCGGGATAAACAAATCCTCTGTTTTTACAAAGGGCGACCAGTTTTTCCATTGTTTTTTCGGTATTTTTCATGATATATTTCCTTTCTGCAGTATGTGATAGTGCCTTATTATTGTAATATGGATAATTTTGTCTGTCAAGAATTAATTTTGGATTTTCGCTGTTCGGGGACATACTTGCTTTATGCGGTGACTGATGAAAGATTGACAATATTCACGGAAAATGTTATATTTTGAACAGATAAAAACGAATTTCGGAAAACAGTGAGGAAGTAAACAATGAACAGAATTAACGATACCATTACAGCGATTTCCACCGCCAACGGAGCCGGCGGAATTGGGGTAATCAGGATATCAGGTGAAGAAGCCGTCATCATTGCCGACCGCATTTTTCAAAGTATCAGCGGAAAAAAAGTTGCGGATATGAAAGGGTATACGGCTGCCTACGGCTACATTTACGATAACGGAGAAAAAATTGATGAAGTTGTACTGACAGTGTTCCGCAGACCGCATAGTTATACGGGAGAAGATGTTGTTGAAATTTCCTGTCACGGGGGACTGTTTGTGACAAAACAAGTCTTGCGTACCGTTATCCGTCACGGCGGTATACCGGCACAGGCGGGAGAGTTTACCCAAAGAGCTTTTCTTAACGGTAAAATGGACTTGTCCGAAGCCGAAGCCGTCATGGATATTATTTCCGCCAAAGGCAAGACCGAAGCCCGAACCGCTCTGGCGTGCCGTGAGGGAAACATCAGCAGGGAGATTTTTAAAATCAACGACTTGTTAGTACATTGTGCCTCTCATCTTTCGGCATGGGCAGATTATCCCGAAGAAGATATCCCCGAAGTAGACAGTGCTGTATTGAAAGAAAATCTTATCAAAGCAAAATCTCTCATTGAAAATTTACTGAAAAATTATGATGCCGGTATGATTATCAGAAACGGAATTGATACCGCCATTGTCGGTAAGCCGAATGTGGGAAAATCTACTTTGATGAACCAACTTTCAGGCTATGAAAAATCCATTGTCACCGATATTCCCGGTACAACAAGAGATGTTATCGAAGAAACGGTCGTATTGGGCGATGTCACCCTTAATCTTTCCGATACGGCAGGGCTGAGAGATACCGATAATATTGTAGAGAAAATGGGTGTGGAAAAAGCACGGCAGAAATTAAATACCAGTTCGCTGGTGCTGGCGGTCTTTGATTCGACACAGGAACTGGACAGCGAAGATTTACAATTACTGGACAGTATCAAAGATTTCCCGTCTGTTGCGGTCATCAACAAGACAGACGAAACAAGCATATTAGATACAGAAATCATTGCCGAAAAAATCAGGAATATTGTTTACATTTCCGCCAAAACAGGTGACGGTATTGATGAACTGGTCAGAAAGATTGAGCAGCTGACAGGAACAGCAGAATTTGACCCGTCTGTTGCCACACTCACCAACGAAAGACAACGCAGCTGTGCGGTAAAGGCTCTGGAAGCCCTCAATGAAGCCGTCAGTTCGGTAGATATGGGCTTTACGCTTGACGCAACGACCGTTTCTATTGAGGACGCTATACAGAATATTCTGGAGATTACAGGAGAACGGGCAAGTGAAGTTGTCGTACATAATGTTTTCAAGAACTTTTGTGTCGGCAAATAGTTTAAGGACTGCCGTTCTTAAAAATCCTGCTCAAAGATTCTTCCTTTGGAAACCGCCACTTTTCCCAAAAAAATTTTCATTGTGTAAGTTTATATATAAGGAATTTGATTTTTATTAAGAGCCTATCCGTAAACTATCGTTTATGAACAGGAATAATTTTTCTCCAGACAATGATAGCACAGGCAAAATGAATGAGAGCTAAATAATTCCTTGCTTTTTTCTCATAACGAACCAACAGTTTACGGAAACGATTAAAAAACGAATGTGTTACTTCAACAACCCATCTTCGTGCTT
>CACYDZ010000181.1 GCA_902773265.1 uncultured Ruminococcus sp. | reverse complement strand
GTAAGGATACCTTCAGCAGCGTTCATACCTTCGATATCTTCGGGAGATGTTTCCAGTCTGACAAGAACAACTTTTTCGCCGTTAGCAACCCAAGCCTTAGCGTCTTCAGCGGTGAATACAACTTTACCGCAGGCAGCACCGGGTGATGCAGCAAGACCTTTACCGATAGGCGTAGCCTTTTTAAGAGCAGCAGCGTCAAACTGAGGGTGAAGGAGTGCGTCAAGCTGTTTGGGTTCAACTCTGAGAATAGCTTCTTCTTCAGAAATCATACCTTCGTCAACAAGGTCAACAGCAATCTTCAAAGCAGCCGCAGCCGTTCTCTTACCGTTTCTTGTCTGTAACATATAGAGTTTGCCGTTTTCAATGGTAAATTCCATATCCTGCATATCTCTGTAATGATTTTCAAGGTTGGTAGCGATTTCAACAAACTGATTGTAAACTTCGGGCATATCGTTAGCCAGCTGGTCAATCTTACTGGGTGTTCTTACACCGGCAACAACATCTTCGCCCTGTGCGTTGATGAGATATTCACCAAAGAGTTTCTTTTCGCCGGTAGCAGGGTCACGGGTGAAAGCAACACCTGTGCCTGAATTTTCGTTCAGGTTACCGAATACCATCGGCTGAACATTGACAGCTGTACCCCATGAATAAGGAATATCGTTCATTCTTCTGTAAACATTGGCACGAGGGTTGTCCCATGAACGGAATACTGCTTTTACTGCTTCCATAAGCTGAACTTTCGGGTCTGTCGGGAAGTCTTCGCCTTTCTGTTCCTTGTAGTAAGCCTTGAACAGTTTAACGAGTTCTTTCATATCGTCAACATCAAGTTCGATATCGTTCTTTACGCCCTTTTTCGCTTTGACTTCATCAATGATGACCTCAAAACGCTTTTTGGAAATTTCCATAACAACATCTGAGAACATCTGAATGAAACGGCGATAGGAGTCATAAACAAATCTTTCAAACTTAGGGTCAGGGTTGCCTGCGATAAGACCTGCAACAACATCATCATTGATACCAAGATTAAGGATTGTGTCCATCATACCGGGCATTGATGCTCTTGCACCTGAACGGACAGATACCAGCAAAGGATTTTTGGTGTCACCGAATTTCTTTTCGTTGATTTTTTCGATTTCTGCCAATGCGGTATAGATTTGTTCTTCGATGTCGCCTGCGATTTTCTTACCGTCATCATAGTAACGGGTACAAGCCTCTGTGGAAACGGTGAAACCCTGAGGAACAGGCATACCAAGTCTTGTCATACCTGCAAGGTTAGCACCTTTACCGCCGAGCAGTTCTCTCATTGTTTCGTTACCTTCGGAGAAAAGATAAACATATTTCTGGCTCATAGGATAGTTGATACCTCCTGAAAAATTTTGTATGAGCAGGTGATAAAAAATGACCACCCACTTTGATGACTTGTATAAGTCTATAAGGTATTATAACAAATTCCTTTTCAAATTTCCATACCTTTTCTGTAATTTCTCCTAAAATTTTGAAAAAAGTTCTGGATTTAATATTGTGGAATATTAAAAAACGGTATAATTCTTAACAAAAAAACGGTTATTTACTGTGAAAAACGATAAATTTGAAAAAATAGCCTAATTCCTTGACGAAAACACTTGAAAAATTTTTCATCTATGAGATAATAACAGGTATGTAAACTGATAAGAACAAGTGAATTGACAAATTACGGAGGTTTGTTTCATGAAGAAATGCGCAGTTATTCTGGCAGGCGGTGAGGGAAAGAGAATGAAGTCCGACAAGCCTAAAACACTTTCTCAGGTACTCGGAAAGCCCATGTTACAATGGGTAATTGACGCACTGCGGAAAAGTGGAGTAACGGAGATTTGCATTGTCAAAGGTTACAAAAAGGAATGTATCGAACAGTATGTGGAAACCTTGCCGTATGATATTACAACAGTATTCCAGAGTGAACGGCTGGGAACAGGTCATGCGGTGATGATGGCTAAGGACTTTCTGGCAGAGCATGGAGGAGATGTTATCATTCTCAACGGCGATGCACCGTTCATGGACAGCGATACTATCAATGAGGCATTTCTTCAGCATGACAGTACTGACAGCAGTGCCACAGTGATTTCGGCAAAAGTAGACAATCCCACAGGTTACGGAAGAATTGTCCGTAATGCGGACGGGTCTTTGCAGTCGATAGTGGAACAGAAAGACGCTGACGAAAAAACACTGGCTATCTGTGAAGTCAATTCGGGTGGGTTCTGGTTCGACAGTGCTGATTTGTTGAGTGTACTGGATGGTATTCAGGCAAACAACAAGGCAAAAGAATACTATCTGCCTGATGCAATAAAATTATTGCTGGCAGACGGCAAATATGTAGGAGCTTATACTGCAAAGTCAAGTGATACGGTACTGGGGGCAAATGACCCTGCACAGCTTGCCGAACTGAATGAGATTGCTCTGAAAAAATACAGTAAATATCCTTTTTAACTTAATTCTGTCATTTCGAACGAAGTGAGCCATAAAAGTTTTTGTCGAACTTTTTTCAAAAAGTTCGTGGGGTTCAGGGGCAAAGCCCCTGATAGGATTTTAAAGGGCAAAGCCCTTTAATCGGCTAAAAACGCAAACAAAATTTGCGTAAGCAAATTTTGACAGAACTATGCTAATCTTTTACATACTTTTTGTATAACTGAATATAGGGGGATTTTTTAATGAATTTTCACGGTAAAGACATCAAAATTTTTGCAGGCAGTTCCAACAAGACGGTAGCAAAGGGGATTTGTGACAGCTTAGGTGTTGCTTTGGGAAAATCATCATGCTGCAAGTTCAGTGACGGGGAAATTTCTATTTCACTAAATGAATCGGTTCGTGGTTCGGAATGTTTTATTGTGCAGTCCACCTGTGACCCTGTCAACGATAATCTTATGGAACTGCTCATCATGATTGACGCAATGAAACGAGCTTCAGCCGCAAGAATTACTGCTGTCATGCCTTACTTCGGCTATGCCAGACAGGACAGAAAAGCAAAACCCCGTGACCCGATTTCGGCAAAACTCGTGGCTGACCTGATTACCACCGCAGGTGCTGACAGGGTACTGACTATGGACTTACACGCCAATCAGATTCAGGGATTTTTCAATATCCCCGTTGACCACCTCATGGGAGCTCCTTTACTGGCTAACCATATGAAAAAAATGGTAGGCAATAATCAGGATGAATATGTGGTTGTTTCTCCTGACCTTGGGTCTGTTACCAGAGCAAGAAATTTTGCCAACAAAATCGGTTGTACGATTGCTATTGTGGACAAGAGAAGACCTAAACCCAATGTATCAGAGGTTATGAATATTATTGGTGATGTCAAAGATAAAAAGGTTATTCTTGTTGACGACATGATTGATACCGCCGGAACACTTTGCAATGCTGCGAATGCTTTGGTGGAAAGAGCAGGTGCAACCAGTGTTATTGCGTGTGCAACACACGCTGTACTTTCAGGACCCGCTATCGAAAGATTACAGAACAGTGTGATTTCGGAAGTTGTTTTGCTGGATACTATTCCCGTTGAGGGCGAAAAACTGATTGATAAATTTACCGTTCTTCCCGTTGCCCCTACTTTTGCAAAAGCTATCGAAAGAATTTATTCTGACCAGCCTTTCCACGATAATTTTGTCTGATGATTAATATTGCTGTTAAAATCCCTCTTTAATTACCGAAGAGGGATTTTATGCT
>CACYDZ010000180.1 GCA_902773265.1 uncultured Ruminococcus sp. | reverse complement strand
GAAACCCCTTGTGGGATTTTTTAAGGGCAACGCCCTTAAACTCCCCAAGAAAATCCAAAATCTGCGTAAGCAGATTTTGACAATCATTACTTTAATTTCAACCACTCAGTCAGAAATATTTTGCACCGACAAACCAAAATAATTCCTCAAAAAAGCGGACTGCCTATAAAAAGACAGTCCACTCCATGCTGTTTTAAAAATGCTTATCCAAGAATACTCAACAGGACACCTGCGGCAACCGCACTGCCGATAACACCTGCTACATTAGGTCCCATAGCGTGCATAAGCAAGAAGTTGGTAGGATTTTCTGCCTGACCGACTTTCTGTGAAACACGGGCTGCCATAGGAACAGCCGATACACCTGCACTGCCGATAAGCGGATTGACCTTTCCGCCTGTTGCCCAGCACATGATTTTGCCGAACAATACACCGCTTGCCGTACCAAAACAGAATGCCAGCAATCCAAGACCTACAATTTTGAGTGTATCCCATCTCAGGAATACCGTACCCACTGCGGTTGCTCCGACAGTTGTACCAAGAAAAATTGTGACAATATTCATCAATTCATTCTGTGCTGTCTTGAACAGTCTGTCAACAACACCGCTTTCTTTGAACAGGTTGCCCAACATAAGCATACCGACCAGAGATGTTGCATCAGGTAAGAAAATCGCAACAACAATGACAACCAGTATAGGAAAAATGATTTTCTCCAATTTAGAAACTTCTCTGAGTTGTACCATTTTGATAGCTCTTTCTTTTTTTGTTGTCAGAGCCTTCATAATGGGAGGCTGAATAATGGGAACTAATGCCATATAGGAATATGCCGCAACAGCAATAGGTCCTAAGAGTTCAGGGGCAAGTTTAGAGGTAACAAAAATCGCCGTAGGGCCGTCTGCACCACCGATAATACCTATTGCACCTGCCTGTTTTGCGGTAAATCCAAGAAATACTGCACCAATAAAGGTAATAAAAATACCTACCTGTGCCGCAGCACCTAAAATGAAACTTTTCGGATTAGCTATCAAAGGCCCGAAGTCCGTCATCGCACCGACACCCAAAAAAATCAACGGCGGATAAATGCCCAATTTGACACCCTGATATAAGTAATACAACAATCCACCTGTCGTGGGAACATTGTAATATTCCACACCACCAAGAATGGTTTTGGCATAATTGCCTGCCTCACCACCATGTGCTGCCATATAGTCTTTTACGGCAACCAGTTCAGAAGTTGGCGGTGCCATAATGCTCGGGTAAAGATTGACCAGAAGCATACCAAAAGCAATCGGCAATAACAGCATCGGTTCATACTGCTTTTTAATCGCAAGATACAACAGTCCAATCGACACCAGTATCATAACATAGTTCTGCCATACCAGAGCATTTAATCCCGAACTCTGATACAGACCAACCAGCGAATCCAAAAATCCGTTTAAAATTTCCATTCAACACATTCCTTTCCTATGTAAATTGCAACTAAAACGGTCGGGTATTTTCCATAATACCTGCCGTACTCCATACGGGTCGGGATTGCGGAACTTTTTTGATGGATTTGATTTTTACAGTTTTTTCACCGTACATAGCATATACCGCCGCCGAAATTACCGCAATAATTTCCAAATCATCTCCCTCAGGAGTTTCTTCAATCACAGCAACTTCAGGTACACTTTCGGGCTTTGGTGTTTCGACAACCTCTTTAGGTTTGCTTTTCTGTAATGCTGACGAAACAATCTTTCCATACAGACTGATGAGCAAAATCAACAACAGCAATACCGCAAATACAACAACAAAGCCGGTAATCAGTATGGTCAGCGATGTGGTGATTTTTTCTTCCAGTGGCATAAAATGGGTCATCTCCTTTAAATGGATAAATCTGAAACAAAACAACACGACTGTCATTTTATAACTTATGCTTTCTATTATAACCTACTGTAAATTGATTTTCAATAATTATTCATAAAATTTTTCAAAAAGCCGTTCCAGTCAAAAAAACAAAATCCCATTCAGCCCACAAGTGGTCTGAACGGAATTTTGTTTTTTCAGGAAATGGGGGACAATCCCTCTCATCTGTTATCAATTCAGTAGATATTACGCTGTTTTTTACGAATGACAAAATCTGCGTAGACAAATTTTGTCGGGAATACTTCACAGATATTTTCTGATTCCGTTGAGTATCACATCTTCAGCAAGTTCTGCCATCTGTGACGGTGTTTCTTTTGTGTCGGTGTTGAGCCAGTTGGAAATCAGTCCTACGCAGCCATAAATCACAAAAAAATAATAATGTTCCAGTTTACTGCTGTTTTTACCGTATACGGCAACTATTCTTTCATAAAGATAATGGAGAAGCTGTCTGGTAAAACTGATATCGCCGTGTTCGGATAACATGACGATACAGAAATCTTTATTTTCCAGCAAAAACGAAAACAAAGGTTCTAAGTGTGTATCTCTCAGGCGTATACTTTTTTTATGATAACTGTCCAGAACAGCTTTGAGTTCGTTGAAAAACTCCGTTTCCAGCTGTTCAAACATATCGTATACATCTTTATAGTGCAGATAAAATGTGCCACGATTGATATCCGCCTTTTCACAGATTTCTTTGACAGTGATATGTTTGATACTTTTCTCTTTCATGACAGAAATAAGAGTTTGTTTCAAGAGTTTTCTTGTTTTGCGTATGCGTCTGTCCTGTGCCATAAAATTTTCGCCTTTCTGAACATAAATGAACTTTATGTTGATTATTATACTTTAAGTTGTAAATTGATTATTGTGTTTTGGTATTACCTATATTATAATACATTCAGGTTGAAAATCAACACTAAGTTCATTAATTGAGGTGATTTTTTTATGAGTGAGAAAAAGCGGTCGGTATTTCTCAAAGGGTTTACCGTAGTGGCATTGGTGATTGTCATGCTGATACCCTCTATTTACGCCTGTATTTTTCTTGGTTCGATGTGGGATCCTTATGGCAATATTGACCATCTGCCCGTAGCGGTAGTTAATTTTGACAAGTCCGTAAAGTATGACGGCAAAGATATTTCGGCGGGTAATCAGCTTGTGGAAAAGCTGAAAGAAAATCATTCGCTGAAATTCGCCTTTGTAGACGAAAAAACAGCACAAAAGGGAATTGAGGACGGTACTTATTATATGGTCATCACTATTCCTGAAGATTTTTCTCAGAATGCAACAACGCTGATGTCGGATAATCCGAAAAAAATGGAACTCGATTATGAAACCAATCCGGGAAAAAACTATATTGCGTCAAAGATGAGTTCGACAGCGATTGCCAAGATTGAAAAGGAAATTGATACCGCTGTGACGGAAGCCTATACGCAGGTGGTATTCGACGGTATCGGTGATACGGCAAAAGGGCTGAATAATGCCGTTGACGGCACGATGAAGATAAGTGACGGTGTAGGTCGACTGGAAGACGGTAATAAGACCATCACGGATAATCTCAGAACGCTGTCGGAGAGTTCGCAGACTTTTGAAAACGGTATGGCTACACTGGATTCAGGTCTGAAAGAGTATACAGGTGGTGTTTTCAAAGTTAATACAGGAGCATGGCAGTTGTTTGAGGGACTGAATACCCTTTCACAAAGCGTTCCCACTTTGTCAGGTGGTGTCAATGCTCTTGCGGACGGCAGTAATGCTTTGAAAAGCGGAATATCCGCCTATACCAACGGTGTTGGTGAAGTCAGAAAGGGCATAATCACTCTCAACAGCAATTCCGCAAAACTGAATGATGGTGTTTCTACACTCCACAACGGTACAGCAACACTGTATGACGGAATTACCGCTTATACGGACGGTGTCCGACAGGTTAATGACGGTGCAAAAACGCTTGAAGAAAATTCTGATGCCCTGAAAAACGGTACATCACAACTGGTAAACGGTGCAACGGTTCTTTCTGACGGTCTGACAGCATATACAGACGGTGTCAGACAGGTCAATGGTGGTGCAGGTCAACTCAACGAAAAATCCAAAGACCTTAATAATGGTATCACCGCCTTGTCAGATGGGGCGACTACATTCGAAAACGGT
>CACYDZ010000179.1 GCA_902773265.1 uncultured Ruminococcus sp. | reverse complement strand
TAGGCAGACGCAAGGGACTTAAAATCCCTCGATAGCAATATCGTACCGGTTCAAGTCCGGTCACCAGCACCAAAAGGGAGTAGTTTAACACTACTCCCTTTATTTTTGTGCATAGAAAAAGTACCGTAATATCGGTATTTTTAAGATTTATGGTGTTTTCAAATCTGTATGGGTAGAGTATAAATTTTTTGGTATTGCATTACAGGTTGCATTACAAAGAGATACCAAAGGTTTTCAGGTATTCAGCTTGTTGATTAATGTGAGTTCGATGAAAAAATAAAAGAAGAAAATCTGCTCTCGATGTGGTATAATGAAGTTCCCCAACACATATCAACCAAAAGGAAGGACAGCGATTTTCATGGAAGAACTAATAGCCATATTTTGTGATGTAGATGATTTTTGCAAGGATTACGAGGAATACTGTACTGTCAGAACCATCTTTTAATGGATAAAGATATAAGATTATACCTGGAACATCAATAGACTTGTTCGGTAACTTAAAAAAGAAAATAAAAAGTATCAAAAATTGGCGGGGTTTTGTTTGCGAAAATAAGGGATTTATTGTGATTTTTACGCTATCTTTAAGTTTTCGAACAAGTTTTGTATAAACGATTTCTGTTCATTTTTCAAAGTTTTCGAACAAGTCTATTCAAAAACCTGCTACAAAAAATCCTGTATTGACAACAATAAGTTGTATGATATATAATTAAAATTACAGATATCATTTACATTGGGGTGAAGAAGAATGAACAGTACAGTCCAGCAGTTTTCACCGTTGTGGGGAAACTGGTATTTACAGGAGAGAATAGGAAAAGGTTCATATGGGTCTGTATATAGGGCAGTAAAAGAAGAATACGGAAATATCTATGAATCAGCCGTAAAGCATATTTCCATACCACAGAAAGGTATTCGTGCAGAGGATATTGTCAGAGGAGGATATGCTCAGAATGTGGACATGGTTTATCGTTATTATGATGATTTGCGTGACAAGATGGTTAAAGAAATCAATTTCTGTTACGAGTTGCGAGGACATACCAACATCGTATCGTATGAGGACAGCTACATTGTGCCAAAGACAAACGGAAAAGGATATGATATATTTATCCGCATGGAATTGCTGCACAGTCTGAAAGAATACAGTAAATCACATAAAATCAATGAAAGAGAAGTTATCAAATTAGGTATAGATATTTGTGAAGCATTGCAGGTACTGATGGTCAGAAATATGATGCACAGAGATATCAAGCCGGGCAACATATTTGTGAATGATGAGGGAAATTTCAAATTAGGAGATTTCGGAGAAGCAGGAATTCTGATGAGCCATACAACCTCCACTGCGATAGCGGGAACTTATCCGTATATGGCACCTGAAGTTTATCGGGGAGAAAATGCAGATATTACCGCTGACATATATTCTTTGGGAATGGTCATGTACCGAATGTTGAACAATGGAAAAGCACCGTTTGTCAATCCGAATGCCGGTACAGTTTCATCTGAAGAAATCGAGATGTCTAATTTCCGCCGTTTCAACGGAGATAAACTTACTCCGCCAATAGCGTGTGGTATTAAGATGTTATCTGAAATTATTCTGCGTGCGTGTGAATTTGACAGTAACAAACGCTGGGAAACACCTCTTGCCATGAAAAATGCTCTTATTACTGTCAGAAATATGATAGAAGATAATGATACTGTAAGTGTGACAAATATCAATAAATCTGATTACCGTACACAGCCACAGGGATTAAAAAATGTTTCCCCTTATGTTATCAGTGACAACCACAATTATTCCCCTCAACCTCCTGGACAAAATTATCATTCCAATCCTTATCCAAGCCAATCCTATCATTCAGATATTCAACAAGACAATATGCCGAACCAATCAAAACCTAAAAATGAAAAGGCATTGATTGGTGCCGGAATTGTGGCAGGAATAGTCTTGATTTTCGTTATAGTATTATTGGTGATAGGATTTTTGGGAATCTGAAAGAAAATTTTTAAACGCCGCTTTGATTATCATTAAAACGGAGTTTTTTTATCGTACAGAAACATGACAGTGTACCGTAAATACAGTATCTTTGAGTACGGATTGCCAGTCTTTGATAGAATAGTAAACTTGTTTATTTTTCTGACGGAGTTTTTTTGTCAGGTAAAAGATATCATCACCATGTTGCAGAGATTTTTTCAGTGTATTCTGAACAAGTTTCTGCAATTTTTTTTCGACAGATTTTTCCAGAAGCTGTGGATTTTCCTCATACTCATAAAAAGAAACTGTTGCACTGACAGTGACATCACAATACAAGGTATTATTTTCCCACCAGACAGAAAAATCGGTCTTTTTGTCTGAAAGAGAAAAACTTTTGTGACTTTCGGTGATAGGAATAACTTCAGATGAGGGGTTTTCGCTTACCAGTAATAATCCCAAAGTTTCCTCATCGTTGAGGGAATAAGCAAAAGTATCGTCATGGAATACGGCAACACCTTGAGAATTTACATCATCGTTTTTTTGTGTAATGAGCGATGTACAGGCAGAAACAGAGGGGTTAAGGATATCCGCATAGAAGCGGTAAAACGGTAAGGTACGGTTTACGCCGGTAACCGTGTGGCTTTGGGCAAGGCGGTTAATCTGTTCAGGAGTAATTTTTTTGGCAGCGAGAATATTTTTGGCAGAATGATTACAGACCAATATATCAGCAGAGGGGCGACACTGATAGTAACCTGAAAAAAATTGCAAAGTATCATTAAGACCGTGCTGACATACCGTTTTTCCAAACAGAATAAAAGACATATGACTGTACATAACTTCCAGACCGTTTTGCGTGGCGATATTATTGACAGCCTGCGTAATGGTTTTGCCACGACCGAATTTTGTCTGATATTTTTCTTTACCGTCAGCAGACTCCGTATTAATATAGACAGCCGTGACAAGATAATTCTCCTCTGAAAAATCAATTCCCATTCCCAGAACAATCATTTTCTGATTCAGTTCTTTCCCGTTGCACCCTGAAAAAAGAAGTGCGGTCATCATAATCAGTGACAGCAATTTTTTCATATTTTCCTCCTCGTCTCCTGATTTATCTCTCCAACTTTCAGCTATGACAATGAAAAGTTTTTGTCCACTTTTTTCAAAAAGTGGTAGGGGTCAAGGGGACAAAGTCCCCTTGTAGGATTTTTAAGGGCAACGCCCTTAAACTCCCCGAGAAAATCCAAAATTTGCGTAAGCAAATTTTGACAACTATTCTTCGGAAACCATCATTTGGCTTTATTTTGCTTTATCAAAAAGATTACTGTCAATGGCAATACAACTGCGGTCAAGAGTGTCAAAACGAGTAAACAATACGGGTGAAAAAGATTTTGCGAAAGCGTATTGTTATG
>CACYDZ010000178.1 GCA_902773265.1 uncultured Ruminococcus sp. | reverse complement strand
CTTTTCATAGTTCAGATACTTTCCTTCTGTGAAGTAATACTGGCGAACATTGTAGATTGCTTCATTGGCAAGATTTTTCGCTGTATGACACAGTTCTCTCAAAATGCTGTATTCTTCTTTTGACAGATGTTTCACTTGTTGCTTTACCGTAAGATACATAGTTTTTTCTCCTTTCTTTGAGATTTAGGATAATTCCTATGTATCTATTATAGCAAATATTTTACTAAATGTCAATAGTTTAAGTAAAATATTCGGCATTCATCGAGAATGTGATAAAAATATCAATATTCAAAAATATTTATTGTTTTTTATTTCTCTCTGCAATGACAAAACTCCGTTATTTATCCTTGTACAGGACAAAATTTGCGTACGCAAATTTTGTTTTGATTTTAGCCAATTAAAGGGCTGCCGCCCTTTAAAATCCTGCTAAGGGGCTTTGCCCCTTAACCCCACCACTTTTTGAAAAAAGTGGACAAAAACTTTTATGGTTTACTGCGTTCAGAATGACGATGAGAAATCTCAAAAAGTTTTTTCTGAAATGTTTTTGCGGAAATCATTTGCCTAATGCGGCTTTTTGTGTTATAATAAACAGTCGTTAAGATTTTGCAATTTAAGTTACAAGAAATTGAGGGAAGATTTATGGGTCAAAGAGAGGATTTAAGAAATATTGCCATTATCGCCCATGTTGACCACGGCAAGACGACATTGGTTGACCAGTTGTTGAAGCAGAGTGGAATTTTCAGAGAAAATGAAGCGGTTGCCGAAAGGGTGATGGACTCCAATGATTTGGAAAGAGAAAGAGGCATTACCATTCTTTCCAAAAACACAGCGGTTATGTATAACGGGATAAAGATTAATATTGTCGATACACCCGGACACGCTGATTTCGGGGGAGAAGTAGAGCGTATTCTGACAATGGTAGATGGCGTATTGTTGTTGGTAGACGCTTTTGAGGGTTGTATGCCACAGACAAGGTTTGTTCTGAAAAAGGCATTGGCATTAGGAAAGAAACCTGTAGTAGTTGTCAATAAAGTAGACCGTCCGGGAGCAAGACCTGATGAAGTAGTTGATGAAGTATTGGATTTGTTTATTGATTTGGGTGCAGATGAAGACCAGCTGGAATTTCCGGTAGTATATGCGTCAGCGAGGGACGGTTATGCGTCATTAGATGTACACGAAACAGGAACAGACATGAAACCGTTGTTTGAAACCATCATCAAAGAGGTACAGCCACCGCAGGGAGATATTGACGGAGCGATGCAGATATTGTTTTCCAATATTGACTATGATGACTATGTGGGAAGAATAGGCATAGGCAGAGTAGAAAGAGGCCGTGTAAAAAGCGGACAGAGTGCTGTATTATGTACAAAAGACGGTAAAACCAAAAACATCAAGATTGCTAAATTATATCAGTTTGAGGGATTGAAAAGAGTAGAAACGGAAATGGCAAGTCTGGGAGATATTGTGTGTGTATCGGGAATAGGCGATTTGAATATTGGCGAAACGGTATGTGCGGTGGATTGTGTAGAACCGTTACCGTTTATTCAGATTGACGAACCGACAGTTTCCATGTTGTTTATGGTCAACAATTCACCGTTTGCGGGCAAAGAGGGAAAATATGTTACCTCCAGAAATCTGCGTGACAGACTGTTCAAAGAAGTCGAAACCAATGTGGCGATGCGTGTGGAAGAAACAGATAATACAGATACTTTCAAGGTATCGGGAAGAGGAGAGTTACATCTTTCGGTACTGATTGAAACCATGCGTAGACAGAATTACGAATTTCAGGTATCCAGACCGACAGTCATTATGAAAGAGATTGACGGTAAAAAATGTGAACCTATCGAAATGCTGATTATAGAAGTGCCGGATACTTATGTAGGTTCTGTCATGGAGAAGTTAGGGTCAAGAAAAGCAGAACTTATCAACATGGGAACACGGGATACAGGAATTACGCATATTGAGTTTAAAATTCCCGCCAGAGGACTTATGGGTTACAGAAGTGAATTTCTGACCGATACCAACGGTAATGGGATTATGAACCATGTATTTGAGGGATATGAACCGTATAAAGGAGAAATTATCAGCCGTCATCAAGGGTCGCTGATTGCCCACGAAACAGGCGAAACCACCAACTATGGACTTTTCTATGCACAGGAAAGAGGGCGTTTGTTTCTGGGAGCAGGTGTTCCCGTATATGAGGGAATGATTGTGGGAGCAAATCCGAAAAATGAAGATATTACGGTAAATGTATGCAAGAAGAAGCATATTACCAATACCCGTGCATCAGGTTCAGATGATGCGTTGAAGCTGACACCGTGTTCACCGTTAAGTCTGGAACAGTCGTTGGAATTTATTGCTGACGATGAGTTGGTAGAGGTAACACCGTTGAATATACGCCTGCGTAAGCGTATTTTAAGCAAAGAACAGCGTATGAAACAGGCAAGCCGAAACAAGTGACAGTTTAAGGGAGTGTCTGTTTAAGGGCTGTCGCCCTTAAAAATCCTGCCCAAAGGTTCCGTCTTTGGAATCCGTCGCTTTTTTGAAAAAAAGTGGACAAAAAACTTTTAAATTTCATCACTCAATCTTTGATAAACAATCCGAACGAAGTGAGCTATAAAAGTTTTTGGTCAAACTTTTTTCAAAAAGTTTGTGGGGTTCAGGGGCAACGCCCCTGATGGGATTGTTAAGGGCAATGCCCTTAACCGGAACGGGATAAAGAATTTTGAGTGGTTGAGGTTGGATAAAGCGTGGAATTTGTCATTCTGGATTTAGAGTGGAATGGGTCATACAGTAAAAAGACGGGAAAATTCATCAATGAAATATTTGAATTTGGTGCGGTGAGGGTCAACGAAAATATGGAACTTACCGACAGATTTTCCATGCTTATCAGACCGCAGATTACTAAGAAAATTTCGTCCAGAGTTAAGGAACTGACACATATTGACCCCGAAGAACTGGAACAGACAACCAATACTTATCCTCATGTAGTGAAACTGTTTACGGCATTTTCCAAAGACGCTGTTATCATGACATGGGGACTGACAGATATTCAGACCCTGATTATCAATCATGAGTATTATTATAAGGATAAGACCCTGAATTTTCTGGAACGCTATGTCAATCTGCAAAGCTATTGTGAAAACTGTCTGCATAAAGAAGACCCTGCCAAACAGATGGGATTGTCCACCGCAGCGGAACTCATCGGCATAGAATTTGATGATACCAGATTACACCGTGCGATTGATGACAGTATTTTATCGTGGAAGTGCTTTGCCAGACTTTACAATCCTGAAAAATTTCAGAAGTTTATCAGAAATGCCGATGCCGATTTTTATAACAGGGTCTGTTTTAAGAATACCGCCGTTACAGATTTTGACAGTCCGCTGATAGACAAAAAACAGTTTTATGCTCTCTGTCCCGAATGCGGAAAAAAGGGCAGACGGCTGACAAAGTGGGTCATCAAGAATAAAAGTTTCCGTGCGGTCTTTTTTTGTGACAGCTGTAAAATAAAATTCAGAGGAAAAGTACATTTTAAACAGAAATATGAGGGCATAGAAGTCAGACACGCTTCTCATAAAATAGAAAAAAGTGAAAACAATCCGTCCGAAAACGATGAGTAAACAGTTATGGGGATTGTCGCCGAAGATTATGCGACAATCTCCAATGTAATTTGAAAGGAAAAAGCAGGTACAGAATATATGGAGAAAGTTTCAATCATTATTCCCGTTCATAACGGTGCGGATAAGCTGACGAAAACCGTCAATGCCCTGTTGAAACAGTCGTATCAGAATATAGAAATCGTGCTGGTGGAAAATTTTTCATCTGATAATTCGCTTGAGGTCTGTCAGACGCTTTCGCAGAGTGACGAACGGGTAAAAGTGTTGCAGAGCTTTGAGAGAGGTACGACCTATGCCAGAAAAAAGGGTATTCTTGGTGCAGGCGGAGAGTATATTACTTTTTCCGACCAGGACGACAGCTATATTGACAGATACAGCATTGAAAAAATGTATCAGTCCATCAGGGCAGATAATTCGGAGATTTGTCAGTTCGGCTTTTATGTGACAAAAGGTTTTGGCAGGAAAAAAAAGATGTATGCAGATTATCCGCATAAAATCGTTCAGAGGGATACAGCCATCAAAGAAGAACTCAAAGGATTGTTTTTCTGTTTTACCACAGCTATTTCGACAAATGTCTGGAATAAGATATACAGGGCAGATTTTCTCAAGGAAGTTGCCGAAGAAATGAACCATACATTATATATAGCCGAAGACCAGTATCTGAATATGCTTGCGTTGACACACCCTAAATTCAGGCAGATATCTTTTTATGATGAAGCCTATTATGTGTGGAACTCGGAGATAGGGCGGTCATCGTTAAGCGGAAGTGCGGAAAGTCTTTTTGTAGAGAATGATTTTACCCGTATGCT
>CACYDZ010000177.1 GCA_902773265.1 uncultured Ruminococcus sp. | reverse complement strand
AGAGAGAGTTCAACCGTACTTTCGTATCCTTGTACGACCTCGATTGCAGGGATGATAAAAAACGCAGAAGGCAAAATCAATGGGAAGCCTACTTATGCGAGAATAACAATCAGACGAAAATCGAACCAATAGATTTCTTTTATCCTCGTAGAATCAATTTTTCAGGCAATGATAGAACTCATTTAGGTGGGATTAAGGGAAAATACACATACGGTAGAGTTTTTATCCGTAAGAAAGCAGGTACATAATGACAAAACATCAGCATTATATTCCTCGTATGATATTAAAAAGATGGGGATATTGGCGAGTACCAATGTCTAATCAATTTGAATATGAAGGAAAAAAGAAGAAAAAGAAAATTAAAGTTGTATATCGTAATACAATAAACAATTTTGAAGAACTAAAAGATATTCGTGATATCTGTTATGTTGATTGGTTACATGAATACAAAAAAGATGGAAAAGTTGTTGATTTTAATGTTATTGAAAATCATTTTGGTTATTTGGAAAATATCTGGAATGGAATTATTGATAAAATCGAGAAAAAACTATCATTGACTGATAAAGAGGTAATTTGGTTAAAAATTCTTATAATTAAACAGCTAATGAGAACACCTGAAGCAATAATTGTGATGACAGAAACGCTTCAAAGATTATCTCCTATTACTATGTCGCAAGAGGATGCTGATAGATATTATAAAATTTCAGCATTTGCTATGGGTATTCAAGTTGAAGCACAATGGGCATTTTGGTCATATTTTAAATATTATGCAGGACATCCGAAATTAGCAATTTTTCATACTAATGATAATTTCATTCTTTGTGATGAAAGACCTGTATTGTGTTTACATTGGTTCGAAGGTATTAAACCAACAATGTATTTACCTGTATCACCACAATATATGTTAGGTCTTATATACGATGCATCTTTTGAAAATAAGAATGAAGATGATGTCAATAGGAATTATGAATACATTGACTTTACTTTAAATGATACACAATGGTTTAATGATATGATTTATAAATGTGGAACACATATTATTGCTAATAATTTTGAATTTAAAGGAGAATAACAGTTATGCAAATCACGGAAACAAAAGTAAAGGTGTCCGACCTTTGTAAAAACTATTCGGACAACGGTGATGGTGGTGTTTTTGGTTTTGACGGTAAGCTGACTATCAGACCTGCATTTCAGAGGTAAAGATATGCCTGCCAAATTAACTACCGAACAATTTGTGGCTAAAGCCAAATCCATATGGGGTGATATGTACGATTACTCATCAGTTAAGTATCAAGGTACGGATGTACCCGTAAAAATCATTTGTCCAAAACACGGAGCGTTTAATATGACTCCTCATCATCATATAACTGGACACAGGGGGTGTCTGAAATGCCTTCAGGTTACAGATACAGAAGGCTTTATTGAACGTGCAAAAGTGATACATGGGGATAAATATGACTATTCGGAAAGTCAATACATAGACTCCCTTACGAAGATAAAAATTATTTGTCCTGTTCACGGAGCATTTTATCAGCGTCCGTCTTCTCATTTAGATGGAACAAGATGCCCTGAATGTGGAAAACAAGTAATGGGAAATAAACATCATAAGTCACAGACGCAATTTATTGCAGAATGTAAAAGCGTCCATGGTGATAAATATGATTTATCTGAAATAGATTACAAACATATTGCTGTTCCAATAAAGATTATATGTCGTGAGCATGGAGCGTTTTATCCTTTACCGTATAATTTTCTTCGTGGAACAGGTTGTCCGATTTGCAAAGAAAGTATGCTTGAAAATCAGGTCAGAAATTTGTTGGAGAAACATAAAATAAACTATATCCCTCAAGCAAAATTCGACTGGTTGCGGTTTGATTATCCGCAAAGTATTGATTTTTACTTGCCCGACAGAAATATCGGTATTGAATGTCAGGGTGGTCAGCATTTCTATATAGGAGATTTTAAGAATGGGCGTACTGACTTGAAATATCAGAAAGACAGAGATGATAATAAACGAAGGCTTTGTGAAGAAAACGGATTAAAGTTGTTATTTTACACAAAAGAATCCAAAGCAGCTCAAAAAACGGTTCCGTATCCGTGTATTGATACATTAAATGAGTTATTAAAACAAATATCCTGAAAGGAGTTGAAACATTATGAACATTACAGAAAAGAAGGTCAAAGTAAGCGAATTATGCCAGAGCTATTCTGATGATGGAGATGGCGGTGTATATGGATATAACGGTAGGCTTTGCATACGCCCGTCCTTCCAAAGAGAATTTTGTTACACTGACAAGAAAAGGGATATGGTAATCGATACAGTTCGTAAAGGTTTCCCTCTCAATATTATGTACTGGAATAAGACAGGTGACGATACTTTTGAAGTTCTTGACGGGCAGCAAAGGACTATAAGTCTTGGTCAGTATCTCAATGGCGATTTCGCTGTAAAGATTAACGGTAACGATAAGTTTTTCCATAATCTGACCGATACTGAGAAGCAGCAGATTCAGGACTATGAACTGACTGTCTATGTATGCGAAGGAACAGAGGAAGAAAAACTTGAATGGTTTAAGGTTATCAATATTGCAGGTGAGACTCTTACTAACCAAGAACTCTTAAATGCTACTTATGCAGGCACTTGGCTTGCAGATGCAAAGAATTATTTCTCAAAGAGAAACTGTGTGGCAGGACAGTTT
>CACYDZ010000176.1 GCA_902773265.1 uncultured Ruminococcus sp. | reverse complement strand
ATGATTGTCAAAATCTGCTTACGCAGATTTTGGATTTTCTTGGGGAGTTTAAGGGCGTTGCCCTTAAAAAATCCCACAAGGGGTTTCCCCCCTTGACCCCACGAACTTTTTGAAAAAAGTTCGACAAAAACTTTTAATTGTCATAGCCGGTTGTTTTTCTGTCATTATGAATTACGCATTTTTCCTGTCAATAAAAAATTCAAAAATAAAATCTGTCTAAAAGATTGTTTTTTTAGATTTGTGTGTTATAATATCGTCTGTAAATATTTCCACATAGTTTTCGATAAACAGAAAAGGAGTTGTAGTGATGAAAAAAGTACTTGCCCTAATGATGATGGTTATGGTTATTTGTTGCGTGGCAGGGTGTTCCGAAAAGAATCCCGAAAATACACAGAATACCAATCAGACTGTTTCACAGACAAAAACAGCAGACTTGAAAACCGTTTTATCCGAAATCAATACCAGATACGCTGATGTAACAGGAAATCTCCGTGAACTGACCGACACCTCTGAACTGGAAAAATATTATTCTGTTCCCACAGATGCTGTCAAATCGTTTGCCGCAGAAATCGGTGCAGATACCAATGCTCCTGTTGAAATTATTCTGATAGAGGCAAAAGACAGTGACAGTACCGCTCAAATCAAACAGAAACTGGATATGCGTTACAATTCCGTTTACAGCATTTATGCGTCATACAGTGCCGAACAACTGGATACGGTAAAGGCGTGTAAGGTAGAAGTCAGCGGTAATTATGTTACTCTGGTAATTGCTCCTGATTATGAGGGAATTATGGAAATTGTCAACAAAGCGATTGCGGGTTAAAGGCAGGTAGTAGTATGGAAAATTTTGATGAAAACAAAGACAGAGAAGAAAGACGCAGACAAAGAAAACAAAAACAAAAACAACAACAGTTGAAAACAAGACGCACAATTATTATTGTTTTATCTGTACTGATTGTTATTCTGTTGATTGTTATGGTATGTGCGTGTAACCGTTCAAAGAAAAACAACGGTGGTACAGAAAACAGTACACAAAGTTCTACATCAGCACAAAACAGTTCAACACCTGATAGTCAGCAGAATGTTTCTGAACCGTCAACCGTTCAGAAACCTGCACCGCTGCCCACTGCGACAACCACAAACCCGCTTGCTGATGATGACGGTCAGTCTGTCGGACAGATGGAGGGCAGTGTTTATGTCTGGAATCAACAGGCGTTTGAACTTTTCTATGGTGACCCTGATATGGCTCAGCCGTATGCGGAGTTTATCAATAAGGCTTCCGAAAAACTTGCTTCTGACGGGATAAAGACATTCAGTATTATTGTTCCCAACCATGTGGAGTTCGGATTGCCCGAAAGACTGAAAAACACTGATGAGGGTGTGACAACGCTTTCTCAGGCAGAATATATTTCCGCAGCTTACGGCAGTATGAATCCTGAATTTACCGCTCCCATCAATGTATATGACAAACTTTCCGAACATAACAACGAATATATCTATTTCAACTCTGACCATCATTGGACAGGTCTTGGTGCTTATTATGCCTATACAGCGTTCGCTGAACAGACAGGTCTGACACCGCTTTCTCTGGCAGACTGTACAGAACAATCCATTGACGGATTTACTGGCAGTCTTACCAATATTGCCGAATCCCAACTGAAAGAGGATAGTGTACATTACTGGCAGTTCCCCTATGCAGTCAGCAACACCATTCACACAACGGACGGTACTACCTATGAACTGGACAGTTGTTACAGTGAGGTGGCAGAAAGTTATGGCGTATTCCTTGAGGGGGATAATCCTCTGGAAGTTATCAAGAGTGAAAGTCCTGCGGCAACAAGCGGAAAAGTTGCGATTGTCCATGAAAGTTACGGCAATGCCTTTACCCCCTACCTGACATATAATTTCAGTGAAGTCTATTCTATTGATTTCAGAAGCTGGGAGGGTAATCTTGGAGAGTTCTGTAAAGAGAACGGCATTTCCAATGTTATATTCCTCAACGGTGTCATGAGTTCCGCTACACAAATGCAGATAGACTCTATGGAATCTATTATCTGATTGAAAGACTACCAGTCATTAAGCCCAACCTGTTACAGTTGGGCTTATTTTTAAGATTTCCCGTTGTAATAACCCCCCTTATTCCGAACGAAGTGAGCCGAAAAAGTTTTTGTCGAACTTTTTTCAAAAAGTTCGTGGGGTTCAGGGGCAACGCCCCTGATGGGATTTT
>CACYDZ010000175.1 GCA_902773265.1 uncultured Ruminococcus sp. | reverse complement strand
GAGGGGCAACGCCCCTCATAGGATTTTAAAGGGCAACGCCCTTTAATCGGCTAAAAAATCCAGACAAAATTTGCATAAGCAAATTTTGAAAATCATTCAAACATATAAAATTTTCCTGATTGCTGTTTTTCCATTGGGTAAAATCCTGTATCAAAGTATCATCGAACATTAATATTTCCCTTTCAAAATAACGGGTATTGCACTAAGAAGCGTGTAATACCCGTTTAAACATTCTGTTATTTTGTGGCATTAAGAATAATTTCCACACCATTGTCAAGCCAGTCACCTGTAAAGCCTTCGATATCACCCTTATCGACAAGTTCAGCGAGTTTAGGTTCAATGGGAAGTTTGGCAAGTACAGGGAAGCCATATGTCTTTGCTACTTCATCAACTTTGCTTTCACCGAAAATATAATGTTTTTTGTTGCAGTTATCACAGATAAAATAGCTGTTGTTTTCCACAACACCCAGTATGGGAATATTCATCATATTTGCCATTTTAACAGCTTTCTGTACAATCATGGAAACCAAATCCTGCGGAGAAGTTACGATAATAATACCGTCAAGGGGAATACTCTGAAAGACGGTCAGGGTAACATCGCCTGTTCCGGGAGGCATATCAACGAACATATAATCTTCATCATTCCAGATAACATCAGTCCAGAACTGTTTTACAGTACCCGAAAGTACAGGACCTCTCCAGACAACAGGGTCTGTATCGTTGGGCAGGAACATATTGGTAGAAATGATGTCGATACCCGTTTCGGTAACGGCAGGCAGGATACCCTCCTCACAACCCTTAGCACTTTCAGTAATGCCGAATGCTTTGGGAATGGAAGGACCTGTAATATCAGCGTCCAGAACAGCAACTTTTTTGCCTTGTCTGTTAAAGAGTACGGCAAGCAGGGAAGTCACCATACTTTTTCCGACACCGCCTTTACCACTGACAACGCCGATAACTTTTCTTACTTTACTTAAATCATTCAGTTTTTCATGTAAATTTTCGGGAGCAGTTCTGGAACTGCAATTTGCCGAACAGCTTTCGCAATCGTGTGAACATTCACTCATAATCAATCAATTCTCCAATCTATAAATTATTTAGCGGTTGCTACAAGACAGCACCAACCATTTTCAAGAAATTTTTCCCGGATGTTGAAACTATCGCTGATTTTCTCCAGCACTTCATTAACTCTTGTGTCGATGATACCACTCATGATGTAGACGGCATTTTCATTCATAAAGTTTCTGATATCTTTGGAAAGCATGATAATCGCATCAGCCACAATATTTGCCAGAACGATATCATATTTACCGCTGACTTTATCGGTAAGATTGCCATGCAAAGCAATGAATTTATCAGAAACACTGTTCAGTACAGCGTTTTCACGGGCAGTCTTAACCGCCATTTCGTCGATATCCACGCCGACGGCACTTTTTGCTCCCAGTAAAATTCCCGCCACAGACAAAATACCGCTGCCACAACCTACATCAAGGATAGAGGAGTTATCGGTAACATATTTTTCCAGAGCCGTCAGGCAAAGACGGGTAGTTTCATGAGTACCCGTACCGAAAGCCAGTCCCGGTTCAAGATGAATAACTACTCTGTTTTCAGTATTCACATTGTCACGCCATGTAGGACGGATAAGCAATTTTTCACCGACTTTTATGGGGTGAAAATACTGTTTCCAGTTGTTGAGCCAGTCTTGTTCTTCACAACCTGTCAGAGTAATTTCATAGGGAATATGATTTTCGGCATATCTTTCTTTCAGAAAAGCAACCGCCTCAAGGGGGTTATCTTCAGGACTGATATAGATATGCACAATTCCCTTAGTGCGGTCTTTTTGGAGTAAATCCTCATCAATCAAATCAATATGGGCGATTTCCTGTACTTCATTTTCCAGCATGGAGTATCTTCAACATAGATGCCGTAAGGAACAACCATCTGTGCGATATTGCCTGCGGTATCAATAAATTCGACAGGAACACTGACAGATACTTCTGTCCATTCCATAATCATTATTCCCCTTTCTCAAGAAAAAATGCCGTTTTTGAGAAACGGCATTTTTGATTGTAAAAAGCAGTTTAAAGGTATAGCTGACACTTTGATAGACAATCCGAACGAAGTGAGCCATAAAAGTTTTTGTCGAACTTTTTTCAAAAAGTTCGTGGGGTCAAGGGGCAACGCCCCTTGTAGGATTTTTAAAGGCAACGCCCTTAAACTCTTCACGAAAATTCAAAATTTTTAGCTGATTAAAAGGCTGCCACACAGTGTCTGTGTTCCCAACCCTTTAAAATTCTGCTAAGGAACTGCCCGCCTCTTAACCCTGCCCACTTTTGAAAAAGTGGATAAAACTTTCCATTGTCATAGCTGACACTTTGATAAACAATCTGAACGAAGTGAGCCGGAAAAGTTTGTGAGGTTCAGGAGCAAAGCCACTGATTATTTGAATAAATCTTTAATTCTGTCAAAAAAGTCTTTGCGTTTGCCGTAACTCTTATCGTCAACGGAACTGTCAAACTGACGGATAAGTTCTTTTTGTTTAGGGGAAAGGCGTTTAGGTACTTCCAGAATAACTTTTACATACTGGTCGCCTCTGTTTTTACCGTTCAGATAGGGAATACCTTTGCCTTTAAGTTTGAAGATGTCGTTAGGCTGAGTACCCTCATGGAGAGTATAGGAAACTTTACCGTCAAGGGTAGGAACGACAATTTCCGAACCGAGAGCCGCCTGAGAAAATGTGATAGGGATTTCACACCACACATCATTACCACGCCGTTCAAAAATGGGGTGAGGCTGTACTTCCACTTTAACCTGTAAATCTCCGTAAGGACCGTTATTGATACCGGCATTACCATGTCCGCCGACTTGTAGAATTTCACCATTGATACCTGCGGGGATATTGACATCGACAGTTCGTTTGGTGCGTTTTCTGCCTGTACCTCTGCAATTAGGACAGGGATTATCCACAATTTTACCCTTACCGCCACAAGTATCACAGGTACGGACAGTGCTGACATTACCGAAAAGCGTTCTCTGATTGACAGTAACCTGACCTGTACCATTACAGTTAGGACAAGTTTTGGGGGATGAACCTTTTGCCGCACCACTGCCGTGACATTCAGAACAGACACTTTCATTGGTGTAAGTAACCGTTTTTTTACAACCTTTGGCAGCTTCTTCAAAAGAAACCGTAACCGTTGTAGTGACATTTGTACCTTTTCTGGGAGCATTGGGGTTGCGTCGTCTGTTTCCGCCCATACCGCCGAAACCACCAAATCCACCGAAAAAGCTGTTGAAAATATCCTCAACATCATTCATGTTCACATTTACGCCCTGTGAAAACGGACTTCCGCCTGATGCACCTGCATTATAGCTGGGGTCTACACCGGCATGACCGAACTGGTCATATCGTGAACGCTTGCTTTTGTCGGAAAGAACTTCATAAGCCTCATTGACTTCTTTGAATTTAGCTTCAGCTTCTTTATCTCCGGGATTCAAATCGGGGTGATATTGTTTAGCCAGTTTTCGGAATGCTTTTTTGATGTCATCGTCAGAGGCATTTTTGGGAACACCCATAACCTCATAATAATCTCTTTTATCAGCCACAGTAATGCCTCCTGTCAGCATTGAAAATTAACGCATACTTAACGCAACAGGGTCAGAAAAAATATTTTCAGACCCTGTTGTTGTCTACGAACTATATTATACAACATAATCCGTGTAAATTTGATAATTTTTTATGAACAATCAGTCAACATCAGTAAAATCAGCGTCATAGACATTGCCGTTATTACCATTATTGTTATCATTATTCATATCGCTGTAATCGTCATAGGAGCCTGCATTAGGATTGGAATAAGTCTGCTGAGCATTTTGTGCATTACCCTGAGGGTTAGCGGACTGATAGAGTTTTGCGGAAACATCATAGATAGTTTTCTGTAAATCTTCTTTAGCGGATTTGATAGTATCAACATTGTTCTGAGAGATGGCTGTTTTTGTTGCACTGACTTTAGAGTTGATATTGTTTTTGTCTTCATCGCTGATTTTGTCACCGCTGTCTTTGATGAACTTTTCAGCCTGATAGCAAAGATTTTCCGCTTCGTTTTTCGCATCAACTTCTTCACGGCGTTTTTTATCTTCAGCGGCATACTGTTCAGCATCTCTTACAGCCTTTTCGATATCTTCTTTGGACATATTGGTACTGGAGGAGATAGTAATTTTCTGTTCCTTGCCTGTACCCAAGTCTTTAGCCGATACATTGACAATACCGTTAGCGTCAATATCGAAAGTAACTTCAATCTGCGGAACACCTCTCATTGCGGGAGCGATACCTGTAAGAGAGAAAATACCAAGTTGTTTGTTATCTTTTGCGAACTGTCTTTCACCCTGTAAGACATTGATTTCAACCTGTGTCTGGTTGTCGGTAGCGGTAGAGAAAATCTGACTTTTCTTTGTAGGGATAGTAGTATTTCTGTCGATAATCTTAGTCATGACACCACCCATTGTTTCAACACCAAGTGAAAGAGGAGTAACATCAAGCAGTAACAATCCGTCAACTTCCTTATTCAGGACACCGCCCTGAATAGCTGCACCGATAGCAACACATTCATCAGGGTTAATACCTTTGAACGGGTCTTTGCCGATAAGTTTTTTAACCGCTTCCTGAACAGCAGGAATTCTGGAAGAACCGCCTACCATAAGCACTTTGTTGATTTCGCCTACGCTAAGACCGCTGTCACTCAAAGCACGGTTTACAGGACCCATTGTTTTTTCAACAAGGTCAGCGGTAAGTTCATTGAACTTAGCACGGGTAAGGGTGAGGTCAAGGTGTTTAGGACCCGTAGCATCAGCGGTGATATAAGGCAGATTGATAGCCGTAGAGGTTACGCCTGAAAGTTCAATCTTAGCTTTTTCGGCAGCTTCTTTCAATCTCTGCATAGCCATTTTGTCGCCTGTAAGGTCAACGCCTGTATCAGACTTGAAAGTGTTTACCATCCAGTTAATAATTCTCTGGTCAAAATCGTCGCCGCCAAGACGGTTGTTGCCTGCGGTTGCCAGAACTTCCTGTACACCGTCACCCATTTCGATAATAGATACATCGAAAGTACCGCCACCTAAATCATAAACCATAACTTTCTGGTCAGTTTCCTTGTCGATACCGTAAGAAAGGGCAGCTGCTGTGGGTTCGTTGATAATTCTCTTGACATCAAGACCGGCAATCTTACCTGCATCTTTGGTAGCCTGACGCTGAGCATCTGTAAAGTAAGCAGGAACAGTGATAACGGCCTGTGTAACGGTTTCGCCAAGATACGCCTCTGCATCAGCCTTTAATTTGGAAAGTATCATTGCGGAAATTTCCTGAGGGGAATAACTTTTTCCGTCTATATTTACTTTGTAATCCGTGCCCATTTCTCTTTTGATAGAAGATACGGTTCTGTCGGGATTGGTGACAGCCTGTCTTTTTGCTACCTGACCGATAAGTCTTTCACCGTTTTTAGAGAAAGCTACAACGGAAGGTGTAGTTCTGGCACCCTCTGCGTTAGCGATAACAACGGGTTCACCGCCTTCGATAACGGATACACATGAATTTGTTGTACCTAAGTCAATACCAATAATTTTAGCCATAATAAATTCCTCCAGATTTCAATCAATATTTTTTATCAGATATGTTATGGATTGTCAGCAATCCCTTGTCAGTTTAATCGCAGTTGGCAACTTGTACCATCGCATGACGGATAATTTTATCTCCGATTTTGTAGCCTTTTTGGAATACCTGTGCGATGACATTTTTTTCCATTGTTTCATCTTCGACTTTCATTACCGCATTGTGTAAATTCGGGTCAAACGGTTCTCCTTGTGCTCCGAAAGTTTCCACATTCAGTTTTTCCAGAGATTTATGGAACTGATTGCCGATAAGTTCAATGCCTTTTTTATATTCTTCGGGAGCATTTTCCAAAGAGTTGAATGCCATATCCAGACTGTCACCGATAGGGAGAATTTCCCTGATTGCCCTTGCTGTGGCATCAGAATAGATATTGGTTTTGTCTGCTGTAGAACGCTTGCGGTAGTTGTCATATTCGGCGAAAAGCCGTAAATAAGCGTCATTTTTGGCTTTCAGTTCTTCTTTGAGTTTTTCTGTTTCGTCTGCGGTTGTTTCTTCTTTTTCAGAAGCAACAGTTTCTTCATCATTTTGTTCTTTGCACTCTTCAGAAGTCTGTTTTTCTTTTTCAACCTTAGTACTCATTATTATCACCAAACCTTTATTCAATAAGTTCCGTAATCAGATTTCCGCACATCTGCGAAATATAGTCGGTATAAGCAACGATAAGCGGATAATTCATTCTCATGGGAGCAATCACGGCGAAAGCTCCTGCCAGTGTATTGCCGACAGTATATCTTGATACAGCAATAGCCGCAGCAGAAATATCGTCGTTTTGTGATTCTGTTCCCACATAGGTGGCAATACGCTGATTTTTCCGAAAGAGAAGTTTTTCCAGATTTTCGTTGTTTTGCAGAAAGCGGTAAATTCCCTTGAGCTGATTCATTTCCAGTTCACCTGTCTGTAACAGGTTAGAACTTCCGTAATGAAGAATATTGACTACTGACGATTCCTTACACGCCTCCATAATGGTAATCAGGACTTTCGGCATGAAAATCATGATATCTCCCGAACTTACTGCCACTGTCTGAATGAATGCAGGGGTAATCCTGTCAATCTGTACACCCGAAAGCATTTCATTAAGGTTCAGTTCAAAAATACGGATAAGTTCGTCATTGAGTTTATAATCACAGCGGAAAAGTCTGTTTTTGACCATTCCCTTAGAAGTTACCATAACCATCATGGAAGTATGACGGCTTATCTGTACGATTTTAATTTTTTCAATGAAAGTATTGTCGGTAGGGGGAGTGGTACTCAAAGCCACATAACCCGTCAGTTGGGAGAGGATTTCTGCTCCTTTACTGAGGATATGTTCAGGGTCGTCAGCACTTGCGTTCAATACATCGTCAATCGCTCTTTTTTCCCGTGAACTCAGCTGTACAGGTTCAACCAGATGGTCAAGATAATAGCGGTAGCCGATTTGTGTAGGTATTCTTCCTGCGGAGGTATGGGGTTGAACAAGATACCCCATCTCAGATAAAGAAGCCATTTCGTTACGGACGGTTGCAGAAGAAACTGAGAAATCAAGAAAGTTCAGTAAAGACTTTGAACCGACAGGTTCGCCTGTTCTGATGTATTGTCTGACAATCACATCAAGAATTTTGCTTTTTCTTAAAGGCAACTCCACCGTAAAAACACCTCTTATTCAGTTTCGTTAGCACTCTCGATGTCTGAGTGCTAACTTGAGTATAATTTACCACTTATTTCAGAATTTGTCAAGTAGCCTATTTGTAAAATAATTATTAATAACTGTTATATAACTGCAACGGTTCAGCTGTGACAATTAAAAGTTTTTGTCAACTTTTTTCAAAAAGTTGTGGGGTTAAGGGGCAAAGCCCCTTAGCAGGATTTTAAAG
>CACYDZ010000174.1 GCA_902773265.1 uncultured Ruminococcus sp. | reverse complement strand
TTGTTCCGAATACTTGACATTCTGAAAATTGATATTTTCAAATTAATCGTTTTGAGAGTTCGTTCCTGTCACAATCGGGCTTTCAAAACGATTTGATTATGAGAGTTTTTCTCTTTAACAAAAAATTCTTTCCGGAGTGAGATATATTGTTTATTGATATCACTGCCACATATCGGTAACGCCCTTACTCCGGAAAGAACTGTATTAAGAACTTTTGGTTATTGTGAGTAAGCTAAGGAGATTGTTAAGTTGGCACATATAATCCCTGCAAAGAATAAAAAAGGTTTTACCCTGATAGAACTGGTGGTTGTTATTGCTATTCTGGCGATATTGGCGGCGATTGCCGTTCCTGTTGTGAGTGGGTTACTGAGGTCGGCGGCAAGAAGTGAGGCGTTGGCTAATGCACAGACGATAGAATTTGGTATAAAAGAGTGTAAAGGCTATATTGCCACAAAAACTGACGAAGTATATAACGGTGGTGAGCTGTTGGGAATGACCATTCCAAAAGCCTCTACCCAGCACGAACTGATTACAGTAAGTCATGTTGCTAAAGTAAAAGGGATAGAAAGGGCATTTGATGTTGTAGATATGGACGGTGTTTCTTATCTTCCTTACTGGGATACAACAACGGAAGAATGTGTGTTTATCGGAAAAAAAGACAGCACATCTGTGTATCGTGAGATAACAGGGGAGCAAGTAGAAGACTCTCTTGGTTTTTCCTTTGGCACAAGATATATTGCCCTTTTAATAGAACAGGACGGGAAAATGGTAATCAACAGTTCTTTAAAGATTGATTTGTTGTAAAATATAGCCATGCAGATATTTTGTATGGTGACGAATTGAAAGTAAGGGTCGCTTTTTTGTGCGGGTCTTACTATTTTTTTGTCCGAGTGGTCAAAATCTGCATATGCAGATTTTGATGGAAGTTTTTAGCCGATTAAAGGGCTTCGCCCTTTAAAATCCCACAAGGGGCTTTGCCCCTTGACCCCACAAGCCTTTGAAAAGGCTTGACCGAAACTTTTAAGTGCCATAGCTGAACGATAGATAAACAATCGAACAAAGTGAGCCTTGAAAGTTTTTTGCCCGCTTTTTTTCAAAAAAAGCAGGCTTGAAAAGGCTTGACCGAAACTTTTAAGTGTCATAGCTTATAGACTGTTTTTGGCTGACAAGTGATTTGTCAAATTTTCAAATTTACGCATTTATAGATTGCATTTTGAAAAGATGTATGTTATAATAAGTTGACTGGCAAAATAGTTAGATTTTGTTTTTTAACATGAATTAATCATGGTGAAAATAACAAAAATAAATCGGCGTTGTTTGTTAAAGTTGATAAACTTTAGCTGATAATAAAAAATCAATGGGTGGTGTTTGTATTTGAAAACAGTTATTGTTCAGGTTACAAAAGAATATTTGACATTGACCTGCTGTGAACCAATTCTTGTGGCAAAAGACCAGAAGAAAGAAACAACTGTTGACTTGTCTTACCGCTTTACAGCACCGTATGTAAAGCCGTTAGACAGACAGTACATGGACGGTAAGGAAACAGTATGGGAAATTCCAAAGGCTTTTGCAACAATGGTAAACGACGGTCTGAGAGAAATGAAAAGACCGGAAGTTAAAGAGGCTATTCTTTTAGTAGAAGAATTTGACCTTGTATCGGCAGAATTTCAGCATGTAAGATGTAAAAAGAAAATGCTGGAAAATATTGCAGTAGAAAATCTGAAAGAAGTTTTGCAGGACGATGTAAAACAGTTCTCCGTCATTACGACAACTTACGGTACACCGGCTAAGGAAATCCCCGAAATGACATCAAAGACTTTCGGTATTCCGAAAGCCCTGTCAACAGAGTTGGCAAAGCGTTTTCAGGAAATGGGTCTGACACTCGTCAAGATTACACCTGCGGATATTCCGTTGCTGAAAATCTCCAGAGAGATTGTCTACTCCTTTAACAAGACGGTCTGTTATATGTCTATCGACTATTCAGGTCTGCGTGTTGTTCTTGTCAGGGACACTCTGCCGTTGTTCTGTCATACCTACCATTCACCGATTATTGAAGCGATGGATATTCTGGCTCAGGACAGACAGCTGTCACCGTCTGCGGCAATAGATTATATCAAACAGAACGGGTTTGATTTCGATTATGCGTCAAGGACTGCTGAAGCGTCACAGCGTCTTAACAATCTGCGTGAAGACCTGATGTCGGATGTCATTCATAATATCAGTCTGGTAGCAATGAGTCTGGAACTCAATATTGACCAGGTGGTTGTCAGTGATATCGTAGGTTTCTTCCCCCGTGTTACCGGCACTATCAAGAAAATGGGATTAAGTCTTGATGTTGATTTGATTTCTGACCAGTTCAATACCAAGATGGCAGTACCCGAACTGGATATTGATGCCCGTGATGCAGGTTTCAAGACGGGAAGTTTCATTCTGTTCAACAATCTGATGAACTGTGGCGACAAATATAAAAATAACCTCATGGTAGGTTTACAGCCACTCAAAGAAAAATCACTGAATATCGGTAAACAAGTATCTATTGGTGTTTCTATTATTTTAGGTGTGGCAGTAGTTGTTTCAGGTGCATATTATGCTTTTCTGAATATTCAGGCATCTATGGACGAAAAGAAATTTAAAGAAGACCAGTATGTCAAGGCAGCGAACCTCCTCAAAGAACAGGAAGATATTACCAACAAACTGAACAATCTGGCAGGCGATGCGGCAAAACTGCCCAGAACAGCATTGCAGATGAATGAAACGCTGGAACAGACAAAGAAACAGTTTGCTGATAAGGTACAGAATTTCTCCGGTTACTCGCTGACTCTTTCGGACGCTAACAGCGAAAAGATGAAGATTGCTATTCCCGTTGCAGGAACGCTGAACACCTTTGAAGATATTCTGAAATTGCAGGACGAAATTAGAGCAGATGGTTTCTTCCAGTTAGCTAATCAGCTCAGCTTTTCAGAAAATACTTCTTCCAGTGGTACAGGCGGAACAACAGGCGGATATAATTTCTCATTGCAGTTGTCCAATGTGCTGGATACACCCGAAGAAAAGGCACGCTATGAGCAGGTAGTAACAGGTAAAGCTGTTACGATAGAAAAAACAACAGAAGCGGCAACGAATAAATAAGGAGGAAAATATCAATGGATTTAGATTTAAAGAAACTTCCGAAGTTTGTGTATATATTTGTGATTACCTTGTTGGTTGCGATTGTATACTGGATATTTATAGGAAGAGCATTGATAGAAAATGCTCCTGCAATGGTTCAGAAACATCAGGATAATGTGGCATTAATCGCTAAGTATGACAATGCTCTCAGTCAGGAACAGAATATCAGAAATGATATTGCCAAAAAGCAGAAAGAATATGAAATAAAATACAAGGATATGTTTATTGATTTGGAGACCTGTTCAAAAGAACTGGAACAGGAGCTGAAATCAAGAGGCATTAAAGTCACCAACTATTCTATTGCCGAACCGGTAGTAGATAAGATGGGAAGAATTTCTTCAGAGGGATACAAGGTCTATACCGTAGCGATTGCTCTTTCATTTACAGATACTTACGACAAGACAATGGATATTCTGAAATATGTAGAAGTACAGACCAAAGGTTGTTATAATGTCAACAGTGTTAACTTTTCTCCCTCAAGAACGGATAAAAATAAAGGTGATGTCAATATTGCGATGACACTCTATTATTATGATACCAGTACTGCTGTACAGAAACCGACACAACCGGCTACAGAAAATAAATAAACCTTTATCATGATGAAATTTGCTATTGAATTTAATGGATTTCATGTTATAATGTTGGTATTGTCTGCAATAGTGGGGACAGCGTTGTTTGTGGCGGGTGTATGTATCATGAACAGAGTACCGGCAAAATGGCTTTGTGACTATGATGAAGAACCATCGGAAGAGTTGCTGACGCATAACCGTTTCAAAGGAAAGAGACTGTATATTTGTGGAGCAGTGATTTCAGCGGCAGCATTTGTGTGGATATATTTGTTTTATGCGATGAGTATTTATACAGTGTTGCTGATGCTGATAACTTTTGTGATGATGATGGTTATTCTGGCAGACGGAAAATATTATATCATTCCCGATGAACTTGCCATTATTCTGGCAGTGCTTTCGCTGATATTTGCGTACTATGATTTTTTTACCGGACAGTATTTTATCAGGACATGGTATTCCCCGCTGATATCGTCTGTGGGAGTGGGATTGCTGATAATTGGGGTCAATCTTCTTACCATGCTGATAGCCCGAAAAGAGGGAATGGGTTTCGGCGATGTCAAATTATTTGCGGCACTGGGTGT
>CACYDZ010000173.1 GCA_902773265.1 uncultured Ruminococcus sp. | reverse complement strand
TTCAGGGGCAACGCCCCTGATGGGATTTTTAAGGGCAAAGCCCTTAAACTCCCCCTGAAATTCCAAAATTTGCGTACGCAAATTTTGTTTTGAATTTTTATCCATTAAAGGGCTGCCACCCTTTAACATCCTGCCCAAAGGCTCTGCCTTTGGAATCCGCCACTTTTTTGAAAAAAAGTGGACAAAAAACTTTTCATTGTCTTAGCTGACACTTAGATAAACAATCCATAACGATTATTGATTTAAGGCTTCTTTCAACATTTCAGCTCTGAGTAAATCTCTTTGAGTGGGTGATAACTCCTTTTCTGCGTTCTTGATAAGAGTGTATGGCTGTAAAATTATCATCAGCTTTGTCACTTTGGCTATATCTTCCTCTATCAGCTTTTCATTGATACCCATTCTCACCGCCGATAGTAATTTCATACTCTCCTGATTGCTCATCAACACGGCATATTTCAATGTTCCTAAACATCTCATAATATAATCCTGTGTTTCTGTTCTCTTGCAAAACTGACTTCTTACTGAACGCTCGTTCTCAATAATCTGCATGGCTACACTTTTCAGATTTTCAATGGCGGTTTCTTCCGAAATTCCCAGTGTTACCTGATTGGATAACTGATACATTCCTCCCAGTGCTTGTGTACCCTCGCCGAATGTTCCCCGCAAAGTCAGTCCTATCTTTGAAAGATTATCCTTTAACCGCTCCACTACCTTTGACGACTGTAATGACGGTAAATGTAACATCACTGATGCCCGCAAACCTGTACCGATATTTGTCGGGCATTGTGTAAGATAACCTAACTTATCATGAAAAGCAAATCCTAACGCATTATCCAGTAAAGTGTCTATCTTATCTGCTGTTTCATAGGCTTTCTCCAACGATAATCCCTCTGTCAGTACCTGTATTCTTAAATGGTCTTCCTCGTTTATCATGATACTGACTGTTTCATCTTTTGTCAGTAACAGGTATTTTCCCTTTCGGTCATTGGCAAATTCCGGACTGATGATGTGTCTTTCCATCAGCGAACCCGTCTGTGCCGCTGAAAGTTCTGACATGGAAATAAACTGAAATTCTTTGGCAATATAAGAATTACTCTGTTCCAGTGCCTCTTTGACTTTCATGGCAATTTCTGTCTTTTGCTGAACACTGAGTAGATGCGGAAACGGATAATTTTTCAGATTTCTCGCCAGCCTTATCCGTGAACTGATGACGACATCTCCTTGTTCACCGCTTTTTTCATACCATTTTTCAGTTGCTGTCATGATTTCCGCCTCCCTCCATCTCTTTTATCTTATCCCTTAACTTGACCGCCAGTTCAAAGTTCTCTTCTTTGACTGCCTGTTCTAACTCCCGTTTTGTCTTTTCTATATCCCGCTTTCTTTTCACTTCGGCACTTGCACCTGTCGGTATTTTTCCTCTGTGCTGAATATTGCCGTGTATCTTCTGGATTGACGGCAACAACTCCTCATAAAAATTACTGTAACATTCTGCACAACCCACTTTCCCTGAACGGGCTATATCCGTAAATGCTGAACCGCAGGATTTACACCTTGTCGCACTTGTTCTTGACGGCAAACCTCCGCCAAAAAAACTGCCCAGAAAACTGCTGAAATCGGTTGCTGTCTGAGAGAAAATGTTGTTAATGCCTATTCCTTTCGCTTTGGCACATTCCGAACATAAATACATTTCGGTATATTCTCCATTGATTATGGTTTTACTGTATGTGGTAGCCTGATGTTTTCCGCATAATTCACATAACATAAAAATTCCTCCTTTTCTGAATAACCTATCATGTCAGTGTCAGCAACATATTCTTGAAAATTGTTGCCCTGACTTCGTTGCGTAAGACTTTCGGTACTTGTGTAAGCACTCTTTCCGAAACGCCTGCTGTTATGAGTTTTGTCACTTCCTGCGAAATTACTCCGTTGCTACAAAGATTTTCCAGTATGATGTTCGCCGAAAGTTCGTCCAGACTCTCTCCTACAGAATTGACAATGTGCATAATCACACTCCCTTTATCTGTGGTAAGGCGTATCCTTGTAATCCTGATATATCCTCCTCCGCCTCTCCGACTTTCTACTACATATCCCTGCTCCTGCGTAAATCTTGAACTGATGACATAGTTTATCTGACTGGGTACACACCCTAAACTGTTCGCCAGTTCGTTTCGCTGTATTTCTGCTGTACCGTCACTTTCGTCAAGCATTCGCCTGATGTATTCCGCTACAACATCACTTATCCTCATTCCCTTTCACCTCTTGGTTCACCCGTCCTTTCGACTTTTTCTGACCTTTTGACCTTAACCTTTCCTGACCTTTGTTTATATTATAAGGCTAAAGTCAGTTAAAGTCAAAGTCAATAAAAGTCAGATTTCTTGGCGTTTTCCATGCTTTACTTTTATTTTCTCCGTTTTGCTTCGATTTACACCTGTTTTCTGTTTTTTGAAAAAATTTTTTCATTATCATAGCGATAAGCAGATGGAAAAAATTCCTTTTCAGTGCTTTGTAAACTGAAAAGGAATTTTTTTACTTACTGTGTTTCATTATAAAACAAAATTTTCTTTAAATATGTGATAATTTTCTGCGTGCGTACAGAAATCTTCAGCATCAGTTTTATCCGCAAAAACTTGATATTCTATAACTGAAATATCACTTTTGAAAACTTTGTCACTTGTGGCTTTTATCCCCCTCGCTCCTACAACTACATAACTCTGTCCTGTGTCACTTTCACCTTTTTTCATCGGTGCAGAATGACCGCTGTCCATATCTTCCGTACAGTGAATATCTGTTTCTACATCGTAAAGAATAAAGTAAATATTGTCTGACTTCTCATTTTCGCTGACACAATATATCATCTCAATATCACGATAAAGATAAGTATAGTCAAATGCTCCGCTCTTACTCCAGCCTGTTCTGTCAAGCTGTGAATTATAGGTCATCGGAAAATCCTGAATGTGTTCTTCAATATAATCCCCTGCATAACTAAACAAAGTCTTGTTAAGGTCTTCTTTTTCGTAATCTTCCGGCTTTTCTGGATAAAAATCTACTCCTGTAACAATGTACTCTTTCTGATAACGCAATATCGGAATATCCTTTTCCGTTATCTGTAAAGCAGTAACAACCGTTGTCTGTCCGTTGGATAAGCTACCGTCTTTGTCGCAGTGAAAACGGAAATTCTTTCTGATAATCTCATGGCAATCTGTTGCATCTATACTGACATATCCTTTATCAGGATTTCCCGCAAAAGAAATGTGGAGATTTTCAAATGGGTCGGTCATAGTAGCCACTTTCTGTGATGATGATGTGCAGGAAACCAACAGCATCACCGTCACTGTGAGAAACGGTAAAACAAGTCTGTGCAAAAAATTCTTACCCATTAAAAGAAAATTTCCTCGCTGATATCTATGATTTCACTGAAAGTATTTATCGTATAGTCAGGGTCTGTCACATTGCCAAACCCGTATTCTGCATAGACAAACGGAATTTCAGCATAGTGTGTCGCATTACAATCTCCTTGCGTATCACCCACATAGCAAGCCTTGTCAAGAAAATTCCGTTGCATAATCAACTTGATATTCTCTCCTTTGGAAAGACCCGTTTTTTCGTGACATTCGGTATCTTCAAAAATATCTTCCATCTGATGAGCTGACAGAAAAGCCTGAATATAATTTTCTTCACAGTTGCTGACAAGATAAATATGAATATCTTTTTCTTTCAACCAATACAATGTTTCTTTAAGCTGTGGATAAAGTCTTCCGCCGAACTCTGTCAGATAGGCACATTCACGGTCATTACAGACTTTCATGAAATACATACCTTTTTCTACAGGTAAATCTGGGAAAAAAACTTCTGCAATTTCTTCTGCCGTTTTACCCATCTGAGATTTCAATATTTCTTCGGTAAGCGTAAAGTCGATTTCGGGGTAGTTCCTGATTTCATCATTGAACGCCTTTACTACCATATAGGCACTATCCCACAATGTACCGTCTAAGTCAAATATAATTCCGTTTTTCATATCCTCATTCCTCCAATTAAAAGGCTGTCCAAAGGCTCCGCCTTTGGAATCCGCCACTTTTTTGAAAAAAAGTGGACAAAAAAACTTTTCATTGTCACTCCCAACACTTAGCGGAATTTTCCGAACACAGTGAGCCAAAAAAGTTTTTGTCGAACTTTTTTCAAAAAGTTCGTGGGGTTCAGGGGCAATGCCCCTGATGGGATTTTTAAGGGCAACGCCCTTAAACTCCCCAAAGACAAATCAAAATTTGCGTACGCAAATTTTGTCTGGAATGTTTAGCCGATTAAAGGGCTACCGCCCTTTAAAATCCTGCCCAAAGGCTCCGCCTTTGGAATCCGCCACTTTTTTGAAAAAAAGTGGACAAAAAACT
>CACYDZ010000172.1 GCA_902773265.1 uncultured Ruminococcus sp. | reverse complement strand
TTAAAGGGCTTTGCCCTTTAAAATCCCACAAGGGGTTTCACCCCTTGACCCCACGAACTTTTTGAAAAAAGTTCGACAAAAACTTTTTTGGTTCACTTCGGTCACGATGACAAAATTAAGTTAACGACATTGCGGGAACAATGCCACCGCAATACAAAAAGACCGTCTGCCTTTATTCAAGACAAACGGTCGCTAAAAATTCATGGTAAAATCATTACACTTTCAGAATTGTCGCTCTCTAATTTTTCCCGTTCTCTTATAAAGGCATAACACATTAAAACCTTGCTCATCATTCAGCAAAGCTATAAGCTGGCTATCATATTTTTCGTGTAAGTTGAGATGATATGCAAATGTCATGATGGTTTCCCCTTTCTAAGATATTTTATAACAGGAATTTTTATCCTTATGCACTGTATTATAACATACTCTTTTTCATTTGTCATTATACCTGTGGTATAAATTTCAGATTTTTTTTGCGATATATTCCAGTAATTTTTCTGAAAAAATACCGTCATTATCCATAACTGTCACATTCTGATTGAGCTTTTGACTGTCTGACAACAACTTCGGAGCTATGCCGATATCACTGCAATTCAGCATAGGTATATCAAATTCGCTGTCACCTGCCGAAATGATTTTCTCTGCCCTCAGCTTCTCTTTGAAACGCTGTACGGCTGTTCCTTTGGTTAGTTTTTTCGGCACAACATAGATTTTTGTTCCGTTACTGAATATGTCAAGCCTTTCTGTTTTCAGACTGTCTTTCAGTGTTTGTACGGTATTTTGCGGATTTCTGCTTTTCGTGAAGATAAACAAATCCCGTATATCTCTTATTTCAAAAATTCTGTCGGGGTCGTTGTACAACAAATGACGGGATTTTTCCATTTCTTCCTGACATTCTGTTACCATTTTGTGGGATTGCCAATACCAATCCCAATTTTCTTTACCGTTTTCCAACAGTACCCCACCGTTACAGACAAGAGCATACCGGAATTTTCCTAAACCGAAATCTATTCTTTCATACTGTTCTATGGTGCGTGTCGTTGTGGGAATGACTGTGATGTTTTCTTTCAGCATTTTCAGAAGTTCCCATGTCTTCGGCGTGACAAATGAAATGGCTCTGCCATGATAAATTTCTACGCATTTCTTATCTTTGCCGATATCGTGTCTGTAAGAATAAATCAGTGTATTATCAAGGTCTGTATGAAATATTATCATGTACATTGCTCCGTTCTTATTATGATTTTTCGGGAGTTAAAAGGCTTTCCGACTCTTTAACATCCTGCTAAACGGTTTTCCACGCTGAAAAAAATGAGATGTGTCATAATTATACCACACATCTCATTTCGGATAAAGCGTTTATTTTACTTTTTGGTTACGGCGTTGGTAATGGCTTTTCGGAGCATATCAACGGGTATCATCGTTACGGCAAGTAAGATGACAACACCCCAGCCTGCTGCATCAAACGGTGTACAGCTGAACATTTCACCGATAAAATGGAATGCCTCAAGAGGAATAACCGCTGCGTTGACAATACAGAACTGTACCGCAATAATAATAAAGAATACTTTTAAAAATCCTGTGTTTTCGTTAAGTCCTTTGAAAATACCAAAACCATCATCTCTGACATTGAAACCGTTAAACAGTGCCGCCCAGATGAATAAGACAAAATAACCTGTCATATGCTGAGGAGAAAGTTTCTCTCCTGCAAATATTCCCATTTTGCCTACGGGCAGATAGAAATACAGGAAACTTACCAGTGTAAGCCATAATCCCATTACACCAATCTGTACCGCCATACTTTTACTGATAATACTTTCATCTCTTCGGCGAGGTTTCTCTGACATATATTTCTTGAGGGCGGGTTCGTTACCAAGCATGATTGCTCCCAAACCGTCCATGACAAGGTTGACAAACAGTAAATGAGTGACTTTCAACGGTTCTTCTACACCCAAGAACGGTGCAATCGCACTGACAATTACCGCTGTAACATTGATGACCAACTGGAATTTACAGAATTTGAGAATGTTATGATAAATTGTTCTTCCGTACCAAATAGCGTCTTTGATGGATTTGAAATTGTCGTCAAGAATAACGATTTTACCTGCTTCTTTAGCGGCTTCTGTACCGCTGCCCATCGCAAAACCAACATCGGCTCTTTTCAGTGCGGGAGAGTCGTTTACACCGTCACCTGTCATACCGACAACCAAGTTCATTTCCTGACACAATCTTACCATTCTGGATTTATCAGTAGGTAATGCTCTGGCAATAACTCTTATCTTCGGAATGATTGCTTTGATTTCGTCATCTGTCATCATGTTGAGTTTAGCTGATGATAATGCTACATCTTCTTCACTTCTTAACAATCCTGCGTCTTTGGCAATCGCTACCGCTGTTTCCAGACGGTCACCTGTAATCATAACTACCTGTATACCTGCGTTCTGTACTTCCTGAATAGCTTCCTTTGCTTCGGGGCGTACATCATCACGAATACCTACAAGCCCTATGATAACCAAATCATCATTGATGGAATTTTCAACGAGGTCTCTTTCCGAATAGCCGAATGATAATACACGCATAGCTTTTTCGGCAAGGTCGTCAATCTTCTGATTGAGTACATCCATATCCAGCTTTTTAATATTACCGTCACTGTCAAGATATTTTGTTGCCTTAGCTAACAGTCTTTCAGGAGCTCCTTTATAGAATGTCTTGCCTAAGCTGTCTATCCTTGCCTGACTGAATTTATTGGTAGAGTTGAAGTTCTGACTTTCTGTGATAACATAATCTTTGTTCTGCTGTAAAGTATTGAAAGTTTCTTCTCCTATGAATTTCATCAGTGCCTGGTCAGTAGCGTTACCACCAATTACCCTGTGGGTATCGTCAAACATGGACTGTGTGTTCTTGCCGATAGCTAAGTCAATCAATCCTTTGACTTTACTGTGTTTACTTAAATCCTTGATAGCAATGGACTTTCCGTCTGCTGTGAAGAAATCAACAACTTCAAGCTGTCCTTTGGTGATAGTACCTGTCTTATCGCTGAATAAGATATTCAGTGAACCTGCTGTTTCGATACCTTCTGCTTTTCTGACCAATACATTATGGTCAAGCATTTTACTGGTATTCTGCATCAGTACCAGAGATATCATCAATGGCAAACCTTCTGGTACGGCACAAACGATAATAACAACGGCAAGTGATACGGCTTCTACGATTTTATGAATGATTTCTTTTGCTCCTAAGTCAATAAACGGCTGTATACCGCCACTCTGGATAAATACAAAATAAGCAAGATAAAGCAACGCAATTACGGTTGCACCTACATAACCAAATATAGAAATCTGATTGGCAAGTTTGGCAAGTTTTACCTTTAAAGGAGAATCAGGGTCATCTTCCTGCATTTCCTCTGCCATCTTACCCATCATGGTCTTTAAACCGACTTTTCTGACATCAAGTACCGCTTCACCGTCAAATACTACTGCTCCTCTGAACAAAGAGTGCTTATCGACAAATGTATCACCTGTAATATTTTCAGGGAACTCTGTGTCTTCATTTGTGGCAAATTTCTTACATTCTTCGGCCTCACCGTTCAGTGCTGAGTTGTCAACACGCAATGAACCGTCAATAATGATACCGTCAGCAGGAATCTTGTCACCTGACTGTAACAAAACTTTGTCACCGACAACAACTTCGTCTACATCAATGACGGTGACAACACCGTTTCGATAGACTTTGCACTGGTCTTTTTTGGTGCTGTTTTTCAGTTCACGGTATTTTGTGTCGCTGGCAACACCTGTTTTTGCCGATACAACCGCTACAATAATAACCGCTACGATTGTTCCTAATGGTTCGTAAATTTCAGCATACCCAAAGAAAAACATGACAAGCATTAATGCGGCAATAGCAAGCAGTATTCTTATCATAGGGTCGCTGAATGTTTCCAGAAATTCTTGCCAGAATGTAGTAGGTTCGGAATCGGGAATGGCATTAGACCCATGCTTTTTTCGGGATTCTAAAACTTCACTATCCGAAAGTCCTGTGAATTTCATTGAGTTTTCCCTCCGTCAATTAACAATTTCTGTCGGGGACGCTGTCCCCGAACCCCCGTT
>CACYDZ010000171.1 GCA_902773265.1 uncultured Ruminococcus sp. | reverse complement strand
TGTCCACTTTTTCAAAAGTGGTAGGGGTCAAGGGGACAAAGTCCCCTTGTGGGATTTTAAAGGGCAAAGCCCTTTAATCGGCTAAAAAGTCAAACAAAATCTGCATAAGCAGATTTTGATATTCCGGACAAAAAAATTTTGCGGTAAAAGGGAGGATAGTATGGCAGATTTGCTTATCAAAGGAGCAGTAAGTTCTTATATCGGTGTTTCCAGAAAAAACAATGAGGACAACTATTTCCTTAACGGAAAGTATGCACAGTATGATGACGATAATCAAAATTCTTCCGCTTTTCAGCCGTTGGTACAAAGCGGTATTTTCGGTATTTTTGACGGCATGGGCGGACAGAGTAAAGGAGAATTTGCTTCTCTTTGTGCGGCAAAGACCTTGTCGGAATATGCTGAAGATGTATTGAATGACCCTCACTATATTGAACTCTATGTCAATGATGTCAACCATCAGATATGTCACGAAATGAACCGTATCCATAAACAAATCGGGTCTACCATGGCGATATTGTGTATTCACAACGGGATTGCCAATGCGTATAATCTTGGTGACAGCTGTATCTATCATCTTTCAGGAAACACTCTCACTAAACTCAGCCATGACCACACTGTTGCCGAACAGCTTTACCAGAACGGACTTCTTACCAGAACGGAATCCAGAAAGGATATCCGCCGTCATCAGCTGACCCGACATCTTGGCATACCCACAGATAAAGCACATCTGAAAGTTCACAGAAACAGTTCCCTCAAAATTGCCAACGGCGATATGTTCCTGTTGTGTACAGACGGTATATCCGATATTCTCAGCGAAAACGATATCCAATTAATTATGCAGCAATCTGACGGAAAATGCCGTAAAGCGGTAGAAATGATGATACAAAAGGCTGTCGAAAAGGGCAGCAGTGATAATATTACCGCCATCGTACTGAAAGCTGTAAAAAAGATGAACAAAAACCATTTCTTTTCCACGCTGAATATAGATAAACACCCTCATACCTATTCTTTTATTTTAGGAACGGTACTTACGGCAATTTTCTTTATTATCGTAATCATCATTATTCTTGCTTTATTTTAACTTTTCTGATACAGGAGAAAAACTATGGAAAATCAGGATTTACGCTATATTCATACAGAAAAATCACACAACCCTAAACGCTTGCCCGAACTCTATGACAAAAAAGAACACTGTTGTGGCTGTAGTGCCTGTTACAGTATATGTCCGACAAGGGCAATCGCTATGCAGTTGGATACAGACGGCTTTTTCTATCCCGTTGTGAATGCGGAAAAATGTATCCGTTGTTACCGCTGTGAAAAAGTATGTGTGTTCAAGGCTGACCAGAAAAAACGGAATTATTTTTGAAAGGCGGTACAGAAATGGAATTTTTTGAACAACCTCAGGTTTATGCTGTCAAACACAAAGACTTGTCTACCCGAATGGAATCTCGTTCAGGAGGAATATTCAGTGCCGTTTCCGACTATGTGCTGAACAAAGGGGGTATTGTCTACGGCTGTGTACTGGAAAAAGACTTTACCGCACATCATTACCGTGCCACAACCACCGATGAAAGAAACCGTATGCGTGGGTCAAAATATATTCCCAGCGATATGGGAGATATGTTCAGACTGGCAAAACAGGATTTGGAAAACGGTATGCCTGTTCTCTTTTCAGGAACTTCCTGTCAGATAGCGGGATTGCGGTCTTTTCTTGGAAAAGATTATGACAATCTTTTTTGTATAGATATTGTATGTCACGGTGTACCCAGTTTGAAATTATGGCAGTCGTATCTTAAGTGGCAGGAAAACAAATATGACGGCAAATGTATCTATGTTGATTTTCGCAATAAAAAAGATTTCGGTTGGGACAAACACATCGAAACTTTGCATATCCAGACCAACAACGGAAAAATAAAAGTTGTCAACAGTACTGTTTTCAAGACTATTTATTATACCCATTGTGCCTTGCGACCGTCCTGTTATTATTGTCCATACAAATCGACCATTCACCCTGCGGATATGAGTATTGCCGATTACTGGAAAATTGATGTTGCTGCTCCGGGTTTCAATGATAACAAAGGTGTTTCGCTTGTGTTGCTGAATAATAAGAGTGCGGTCGGAATGTTTGAGCGTGTCAAAGAGGTTACCCAATATCAAAAATGCCGTCTTGAGGACAGCATGACACTGCCACTCAAAGAACCGTGTAAAAGACCGTCCCGAACAGAACAATTCTGGAAAGATTATCATTCTCTGAATTTCTCTAAGATTGCCAATAAATACGGAGGCAACAGTATCAAATCCCGACTGAAACGATTTCTGACAAAATAATATAGTTATCATTATAGACGAACAATTTTTTAAATTTGCTTATTTATGGTTTACAAAATAATAGTTATGGCAATAATATTACACTGATGTAATATTTGACGACGGAAAAAAATGCGTTTTTTACCTGTCGGCTGTTCAAAAAAAGTTCTTACTTGAATATGGTAATATATTTTTTATTTACTACTATAAAAGTAATATAAGATAATTAAATTCCTGATTATTATAAATAATTAAAAAAACAAAATATAATAATAACAAAAATAATTCTGAAAAAAATTCAAGGAAACTAAGTTAAAGTATATTAATTAAGGTAAATGGACATACTATTTTTTGTAAAAAATGAGATATTTTCAAAAAAAACTTGCATTTTTGTTAAGGATATGATACACTGTATGCAAATAGTTACTAAGTTGTAATTTTTTTGGAAGATATCTGTTACATATCCGACAAATTTGAAAAGTATTTCGGAAATGCGGATATTGTGTAAATCAATAAGGAGGTTTTTGTCCAATGCACAAAAACAGAAAGTCAAAAAGTAAGGTCGTAATATCAGTATTACTTTCGATTGTGATGGTATGTTCCGTGATTGCTGTGGGAACGGTTTCGATGTCGGCACAGTCCAATTCAGCAATCGGATTATGTAACTATGCACTCAACGCTTACGAAGAAGGCTGGCCTTATGTATGGGGCGGAGCATCTTACGGTGCAGTTGACTGTACAGGGCTTATCAAAGCGTACAACAGTGAAATAGGCGGTATTCGTACAGACATGATAACAAGTTCACAGGACGCAGGACTTGACTGGGGATATGTTTATGAAGGAATTCCTAATATTCATGGTCTTGGACTTCACAAACCCGGTCATGTTGGTATCTATGTTGGTAGCGGACAGGCTATTGATGCAAGAGGTACAAACTGGGGTATCATTTACGGTTCACTTAATTCACAGACATGGGTTGAATGGTATAAACTGGTAGGTGTAAGCTATCCTGAGAATGGTTGGGTTGAATTTGATGGTCAGTCCTACTACTATGAAGACGGTGAATATATCGACAGTACTTCAAGAACTATTGATGGTGTGACTTACTACTTCAATTCACTTGGTGTGGCAGATAAAAATCCTCCCGAAAGTGCTTATGATGAGGTAAGTACATCAACCAATTCCAAATTGTCAGGTACAGCCGAAATCACAGATAACCCTGCAACTTATCTCAAGATAGGTTCACAGGGAGAGAGAGTAAGAGAAGTTCAGCAGCTGCTTAAAGAACACGGCTATTTTGATGATGATGTAACAGGTTATTACGGCACATATACCACAGCTTGTGTTAAAGAATTTCAGACAGATGCCGATATCGAAGTAGACGGTATTGTCGGCCCTGAATTTATGAGAACAATCAAGAGTGACAATGCTCCCAGCAAAATGGGAGCTGATACATCAGCAGAAGAACCTGTCGAAGAACCTACCGAAGAGCCTACCGAAGAACCCACAGAAGAACCTACCGAAGA
>CACYDZ010000170.1 GCA_902773265.1 uncultured Ruminococcus sp. | reverse complement strand
TGCTTGGAGATGTAACAGAGCCTTTGCCGCCGGAAATCGGTCATGATAAAAAAATCGACTATGAATACTCACGCAACGGAGTATGCAGTATTTTTGCATTTATCGAACCTCTTGGCGGAAGACATCATGTGAGTGTAAAAAAACGCAGGACAGCAGTGGATTGGGCGGAAGAAATCAAATATCTTGTTGATGAGATGTATCCGGATGTGCAAAAAATAGTATTGGTCATGGATAATCTCAATACCCATGCCAGAGGTTCACTGTACAAAAGATATAATCCCGAAGAAGCACATCGTATCCTTAAGAAATTGGAAATCCATTATACACCGAAACATGGAAGCTGGCTTAATATTGCTGAAATAGAATTGAATGTTATGCAGAAACAGTGTCTTGCAAGAAGAATAGAGTCCATCGATATTTTAAAAACGGAACTTGCTGCATGGGAAACAATGCGTAATCAAAATAAATCCTCCGTGACTTGGCAGTTTACAACCAAAGATGCACGAATTAAGCTTTCTTCGTTGTACCCAATATTAGGTTAAATATCAATAATACTATACACTACCCTTGACCCCACGAACTTTTTGAAAAAAGTTCGACAAAAACATTCAGTTGTCCCAGCTGAATGTCTGATAAAGAAAAGGCTTTTCGGGGAAAATCCACGAAAAGCCTTTAAAATTTAAGTTAGTTATCAGAAAGAAATAAGATTATTCGTTGATAGCAGTAACAACGCCTGAACCAACTGTTCTACCGCCTTCACGGATAGCGAAACGAAGACCTTCTTCGATAGCGATAGGAGTGATGAGTTCAACATCCATTTCAACATTATCTCCGGGCATACACATTTCTACGCCTTCAGGAAGAGCGATAACACCTGTAACATCAGTTGTTCTGAAATAGAACTGAGGACGATAGTTGTTGAAGAAAGGAGTATGACGACCACCTTCATCTTTTGTCAGAACATAAACCTGACCATGAAATTTTGTATGAGGGTGAATGGAGTTAGGAGCAGCAAGAACCTGTCCTCTTTCGATTTCAGTTCTCTGAACGCCACGAAGCAAAGCACCGATGTTGTCGCCGGCTTCAGCGTAATCGAGAGTTTTTCTGAACATTTCGATACCTGTAACAACAACTTTTCTCTTTTCGTCAGTAAGACCAACGATTTCAACTTCCTTGTTGACTTCCAGTCTACCTCTTTCAACTCTACCGGTAGCAACTGTTCCACGACCTGTGATGGTGAATACATCTTCAACGGGCATAAGGAAAGGCTGGTCAGATTTTCTTTCAGGAGTAGGAATAAATTCGTCAACAGCTTCCATCAGTTCATGAATACAGTTATATTCAGGAGCTTTAGGGTCTTTAGAATCGGAAGTAAGAGCAAGATAAGCAGAACCTCTGATGATAGGAGTATCGTCGCCAGGGAATTCATATTCTGTAAGGAGTTCACGGATTTCCATTTCAACGAGGTCAAGGAGTTCTTCGTCATCAACCTGGTCAGTTTTGTTCATGAAAACAACGATGTAAGGAACGCCAACCTGACGGGAAAGGAGAATGTGTTCTCTTGTCTGAGGCATAGGACCGTCAGCAGCAGAAACAACGAGGATAGCACCGTCCATCTGAGCAGCACCTGTAATCATGTTCTTTACATAGTCAGCATGACCGGGGCAGTCAACATGTGCATAGTGACGGTTAGGTGTTTCGTATTCAACATGAGCTGTGTTGATGGTAATACCTCTTTCTCTTTCTTCAGGAGCCTTATCGATATTAGCGTAATCAACGAAATCAGCATCGCCTTCAAGGTTAAGAACCTTTGTGATAGCAGCCGTAAGAGTAGTTTTACCGTGGTCAACATGACCGATTGTACCAATGTTTACATGGGGTTTATTTCTTTCAAATTTTGCCTTTGCCATTGGAATTGCCTCCCTTAAAATAAAATAATAGGTGATAATGACTACCTTAACCCTTATTTTACCAATTTTTTCCGTAAAATGCAAGGGTTAAGGCAAATTTATCATTAAATTTTTGTAAACTTATAGTATAAAGAAAAAATCATTCTTCCTTTTTGGAACGCTTGGACATGATTTCTTCAGCAACAGACTTAGGAACTTCAGCATAGTGACTGGGTTCCATAACATACTGTCCACGACCCTGTGTATTGGAACGCATATCTGTTGCATAACCGAACATTTCGGAGAGAGGAACATGAGCATTAATTCTCTCTGCACCGTTTTCGGCTTCCATACCCTGAATCATACCACGACGGGAATTTAAATCGCCGATAACATCGCCCATATATTCTTCAGGAACGATAACGGAAACTTTCATGATAGGTTCCATGAGAACAGGACTGGCCTTTTTCATAGCCTCTTTGAAAGCCATAGAACCTGCGATTTTGAACGCCATTTCTGACGAGTCAACTTCGTGGTAGGAACCGTCGTAGAGGGTAACTTTACAGTCAACAACATTGTAGCCTGCAAGAACACCGCTAAGCATAGCACCCTGAATACCGGCATCAACAGCGGGGATATATTCCTTAGGAATAGCACCGCCGACAACATTATTGATAAATTCGTAACCCTTGCCGGGATTAGGTTCAAGTTTGATTTTGACATGACCATACTGACCTTTACCGCCGGACTGTCTTGCATATTTCTGGTCAACATTAGCCTCGCCACGAATGGTTTCTTTGTAAGCAACCTGAGGAGTACCGATGTTAGCCTCAACTTTAAATTCTCTTAATAGACGGTCAACAATGATTTCGAGGTGTAATTCACCCATACCGGCAATAATTGTCTGACCGGTTTCTTCATCTGTATAAGCCTTGAAAGTAGGGTCTTCTTCAGCAAGTTTAGCCAGAGCGATACCCATTTTTTCCTGACCGGCTTTCGTTTTCGGTTCGATAGCAACACGGATAACGGGGTCAGGGAATTCCATAGATTCAAGGATAACAGGATATTTTTCATCACAAAGGGTATCACCCGTTGTAGTGAATTTCAGACCGATAGCCGCCGCAATATCACCCGAATAGCAGGTTTCCAAATCCGTTCTGGCGTTAGCGTGCATCTGTACGATACGACCGATACGCTCATTTTTATCTTTAGTAGAGTTGTAAACGGTTGTACCGGCATTTACGCTGCCGGAATATACTCTGAAGAAACAGAGTTTACCAACGAACGGGTCTGTAGCAATTTTGAATGCTAAAGCAGAGAACGGTTCGCTGTCGGAAGCGTGACGGCAGGTTTCTTCATCTGTATCAGGGTTTACACCGTTGATAGCAGGAATGTCAGTAGGAGCGGGCATATAATCCACGATAGCGTCAAGCAGAAGCTGAACACCCTTATTACGGTAGGAAGTACCGCAGGTTACGGGAACAACTTCGTTAGCGATAGTGGATTTACGGATTTGAGCACGCAGTTCATCTTCCGTAATTTCCTCACCGCCGAAATATTTTTCCATGAGGTCATCGTCAAGTTCAGCAACTTTTTCGATAAGTTCATCATGATACTGTTCAGCGATTTCCAGCATATCTTCGGGGATTTCTTCTTCTCTGACATCTTTGCCGAGGTCATCATAATAGACCTCCGCTTTCATTTTAATCAGGTCAATAATGCCTCTGAACTCATCTTCAGCACCGATAGGTAGCTGAATAGGGAGAGCATTACATTTCAATCTGTCTTTCATCATCTGTACAACTCTGTAGAAGTCTGCACCCATGATGTCCATTTTATTGACATAAACCATTCTGGGAACTTTATAGTTGTCAGCCTGACGCCATACGGTTTCAGACTGGGGTTCAACACCGCCCTTAGCACAAAGTACGGTAACAGACCCGTCCAGAACTCTCAATGAACGCTCAACTTCAACCGTGAAGTCAACATGTCCGGGAGTGTCGATGATGTTGATTCTGACTTGCTTGCCCTGTCTGTCTTTCCAGAAACAAGTAGTAGCCGCAGATGTAATGGTAATACCTCTCTCTTTTTCCTGTGCCATCCAGTCCATAGTAGCACCGCCGTCATGGGTTTCGCCAATCTTATGGTTGATACCTGTATAGAACAGGATACGCTCTGTTGTGGTTGTTTTACCGGCATCAATGTGAGCCATGATACCGATATTTCTTGTTTGTTCAAGAGATACTTTTCTAGCCATAATATCTTTCTCCTTAAATGATTACCATCTGTAGTGGGCAAAAGCCTTGTTAGCTTCTGCCATTCTGTGTGTTTCATCACGCTTCTTGGCAGCACCACCAACACCATTTATAGCATCAAGGATTTCGGCAGCAAGTCTTTCTTTCATAGTTCTTTCCGAACGGCTTCTGGAATAATTGGAAAGCCAACGCAGACCCAAAGTCTGTCTTCTTTCAGGACGAACTTCCATAGGCACCTGATATGTCGCACCGCCGACACGCCTAGCTTTTACTTCCAGAACGGGCATAACATTTTCCATAGCCTGTTCAAAGACTTCAAGCGGTTCTTTTCCTGTTTTTTCTCTGATGATGTCGAATGCACCGTATACAATCTTCTGAGCTACACCTTTTTTACCATCATACATAATGTTGTTGATAAGACGGGTAACCAGTTTTGAATTGTACAGCGGGTCAGGCAAAACATCACGCTTTGCAACTGAACCTCTTCTTGGCATTTTACTTCCCTCCTTCGTAAATTTTCAACTGAATTCATAGGTACTCGAAAGTATTCTGACAACCTTCCGTCTGCCAACACAGAGGCATTTTTAAACTATATATAAAAGCACATCTGTATTGTACTGAATTAATCTTAAGTTGTCTTAGCTTTGTGGTTTCAGTAAGATTTCTGAAAAGTTTCCGACAGATTATTTACCTGCCTTAGGACGCTTAGCACCGTATTTGGAACGGGACTGCATTCTTTTGGCAACACCCTGTGCATCGAGTGTACCTCTGACGATGTGGTAACGCACACCGGGAATATCCTTAACTCTTCCGCCACGAATAAGAACGACACTGTGTTCCTGTAAGTTGTGACCGATACCGGGAATATAAGAAGTTACTTCGATACCGTTGGAAAGTCTTACTCTGGCAATTTTTCTGAGAGCTGAGTTAGGTTTTTTCGGTGTAGCTGTTTTTACTGCCGTACAAACGCCTCTTTTTTGTGGTGAACTCTGGTCGATAGCTACTCTTTTCTTAGAGTTCCAGCCCTTTAAGAGTGCAGGAGCTTTAGCTTTCTTTTCGCTGACTTCACGACCTTTTCTTACCAACTGGTTAAATGTAGGCATATTTTTCCTCCTTTCCGCAAAAGTCATCAGTGTATGTTAATGTGCCATCTGTATTATTGACACGATTAACCGTAATTATTCCGAAAAGCAATACTTTTTGTCTATTATATCCATTTTTGAAAATACATATTTAGCCAAAAGTTACACTTCCCGACAGTTTTATATCATAACACAAATAAAGGGATTTTGTCAACCCTAATTTTTTATTTTTTAGACTTCTTCGGAAACTAATGTCATCTCGACAAATGACTATATTAAAACTTTCGTACAGAGAGATTGATTTCCGACTTTTTGTTTTCTGCTTTTCGTTGAATTTTAATAAAATTTATGGTATGATTGTAACAAAGTTACAAGAGGGTTTAGGATGTAGATTAGATATCACGCTAGGAGTGAGGATATGGCAAATGTTATAACCGGTCTTAGGATAATATGTTCCTTTGCATTGTTGCTGTGTCCTGTTTTCTCGATTTCTTTTTATACATTGTATATTTTGTCTGGCTTTTCAGATATGATTGATGGAACCGTAGCAAGAAAAACAGGTACTGTCAGTGAATTTGGTTCTAAGTTGGATACAGTTGCTGATTTTATTCTTGTAGTGGTCTGCACAATTAAGCTGCTGCCGATATTAGCTATTGAAAGTTGGATGTATATCTGGATTGGAATCATTACAGTGATTAAAATAATAAATATCATATCCGGGTTTGGTGTACAGAAAAGATTTGTGACAGTCCATTCAATAATGAATAAGATAACAGGTGGGTTATTATTTATTTTGCCTTTAACAGTAAGCATTATAGATTTACATTACAGTGTAGCAATCGTATGTGCTATAGCAACTTTTGCAGCTATTCAGGAGGGTTATAATATTAGGCATTTAAAGACAAAAAACTTGTAGAAAAGCCTTTAGTTTTGCTCAGTGTTGGCTTACACAATTAAAAGTTTTGTCCACTTTTTCAAAAGTGGTGGGGTTAAGGGGCAAAGCCCCTTAGCGGGATTTTAAAGGGCGACAGCCCTTTAATCGGCTAAAAACCAAACAAAATCTGCGACAGCAGATTTTGACATATTCACCCAAATTAATTTTCTTACCAAAGGCTTGTCAGAATATCTTTTTTATATTACAATATCGTAACAAAGGGAGGAATTTCCATGAGTAATTGGCGAGATTATTTTGACGATAAAATTTTACAAAGAGGCAAAAATTATTATCACTGCGGTAATGTGACAAAATATTCCTACAAAAACGGAGTTATTCATGCGATAGTGAGTGGCAGTGAAGATTACGATGTAGAAATCCATATTGACGGCGATGAAATCACAGAAATGGATTGTGATTGTCCGTATGCGTATGATTGGGGAAACTGTAAACATATGGCGGCGGTACTTTTTGCGTGGGAAGATGACGGTAAAAAAGAAACACAAGCCGGTTCCGGCGAATACAGTATAGAAGCCATTGTCCGTCAGGCAGACGAAACAACAGTAAAAACTTTTCTGACGGAGCTTTTTAAGAATGATTATTCTCTTTTCATGAAATTTGTCAAATCCACAATGTCGATAAATAAAAATGCCGGTGAAAGAAACTATCAAAAAGAGATTGATGTCATCATAGAAAGTCATATGGACAGATATGGTTATATCAGTTATGGTGACATGGGCGAAATGATTGATGAACTGTTGGACGGATATGAACCGGTAATAGAAACCATGATAGACAATGGAGAATATATAGAAGCCTTTGATTTAATGTGTTATATATTTGAAAGGGCAGAAAGTGTGGACTGTGATGAAGAAGGATATCAGGTTGACGGACTTTTTAATATGCTTCAGGATTTATGGGACGAAATTCCACGAAAAGCAGATGACCAATCCAAAGATATTTTATTTGGCAGGCTGAAAATACTGGCGTCAGACAGTCGTCACGAAAGAAATCTGATAAATATGGCACATGACCTATTATGTCATGCTTTTGATGAAGAACGCTATTTTTCAGGTCTGATGGACTATCTTGACGAAAAAATTAAAAATACCACTTATGATTATACGAGAGAATGTCTGATGGAAACAAAATTGGCGATTATGTACAGCAGAGGATATAATTTTGACAAAATCGAGGAGTATTGTCATCAGAACTGGAAAGTGGAAAAAATCAGGGAATGGCTGGCAAAAACATATATCGAAGAAGAAAAGTATGATAAAGCGATTGCGATTTATGAAGAAACAGCAAAACAGAAAGGCAGATTATTTGCGAATGATTATGATGCCAGACTGGTTGATTTATACAGAAAAGTCGGTGATGATAAAAAGTATAAAAACACGCTTTTGAAACTGATTGATTATGAAGGATATAGTACGATAGATTACTACCGTACCTTAAAGAAACTGTACAGCGAAGAAGAGTGGAACAAAATCCGAACAGATATTCTGAAACGCATGAGGTCAAATGCCAGAAAAGCAGAGATTTATTTTGAAGAAAAGATGTATGATGAACTTATTGCTGTAGTCAAAAATAATTTCCGCATGATTACAGTTTATGAAGAAGTGTTGATAAAACGCTATCCCGAACAGATATTGAGAGCTTATGAAAATTATGTGACAGAATCAGCAAGAAATACGGCTGACCGTCAGACTTACCGTTACTGGGGAGAATTGCTGATAAAAATGAAAGCCATGAAAAACGGAGAAGCTGTTGTAGAAAAAATTCTGAATGACTGGCAAGTAACTTACAAAAATCGTCGTGCGATGATGGACGAATTAAGAAAACTCAAATTGTTATCATGAAAAGGAGATATTTATAGTGGCAAAAAAGATATTGTACTTGGTGTTTTACATTGCATTGTGTGTAGGTTTTTACAATCTGTTTGATTTTCTTGTAGAAACATTTATCACAAAAAACGGCTATCAGTTTGTTTTTTCCAGCAATTTACTGATACCGATTACTACCGGGGTTGTTGTGTGGCTGATAATGTTTGTATTGCAGAACAAGAAGCAGAAATAAACAACAGGATATAAAAAAGTGGCTGTTTTCCCATGCTCAAGAAAACAGCCGTTTTTGTTTTAAAGTTTGTTTACGGATATTAATTAACCCAAATAAACCTGAGTAGCGTTAGGTACACCGGCACCACTGGGGTCATCATCAGCCACTACTGTAATAGACATACCATCGTTGAGTTCATCATAAGAGGTAGAACCGTAAGCGGAATAATTAAATTCATATGTATTACCGTCACCTGCCTGAACGACAACCGTATTAGGACCGTAACCAATAACAACACCGGATACAGTATAGTTACCGTTTTCATCAACCTGTAAACCACTGCCATTAGGAACAGGAGCATATGTACTGGGTTCATAAGGGTTAGCCGTAGCATCGGGGTCAGTATTTACCGTAGAACCGCTTGCACTGGTAGGAACAGGAAGAGAGGTTATCTCCGTACCCGTAGGAACAGTAGCAGGCATAGTACCTGTAGCAATCTGCGTGTTGAATGTAGCGGATTGTGCAGTAGGTAAAGTAGCTGCCTGAGTAGCTGACGGCTGTGTAGGAGCAGGTTTAGTCGGCGACAAAGTAGCTTTAGTGGGAGCTACAGTAGCGATAGGTGTAGCAGAAGCCTCAGTAGCATTGGTAGGAGTCTTTGTATCGTCTTTATGACAACCTGACATAAGCAGTGTAGTCGATGCCAGAACAACCATACAAGCTGTTAATAAAGCCGTTTTTTTCATCGTGTA
>CACYDZ010000169.1 GCA_902773265.1 uncultured Ruminococcus sp. | reverse complement strand
GTTCCTGTATATTCGATAATGGTCTGAGCATTTTCGTAAGAAAGCAGGATATCCCGTTTACTGGCCCAGTGAACAATCTGTCGTCTTAAATCGTTGGCATTTTTTCGTGGAAATTCTATACAGACACCATATTTTTCACAGCAGTCTATGAGTTTTTTCCACGATGATGTTTTCTTTCCGGTAGGATTGAGCGTTTTCATAGCAATCACCAGCACTGTACCGTCAGGAATATCGGCAACCGCTTTCAGAAAACATTTCAAATCGCTTTCGGACATTTTTTCTATATTGAAATCATCAATACCGACATAGTTGTAATTGGCACTGAACGGAATAATATCCAACGATTGTATCATTTCTTCGACAGCACTGTTTTCATTGAAGATGTGATAATTAAAGTCAGACGGATTTTTCCCCATAAGTTTATCGCTGATTTTCTTTGCATAAAGGGACACCAGCATTTTTTCTTCACCGTAAAGGAAATAAACTTTTCGGACAAAACCATCTTTGATATCCTGTTTCAGTCCGGCTTCATTCATTTTTGCCATAGGCTTATTCCTCCGTTCAATGATTTGTGAATAATAAAAGTTGTGTTGCCGTCACAGACCAATATATTTTCAGCAGAAAGTATCTGACTGTTACGGCATTTGTTTGGCAGAATAGCGATATAAACATTTCTGTACTGTTGCGGTAAATCGTTACAGTCTGCATTTTTCGGTGCAATCAGAATACCTTTTCCGCTTTGCATATCAATATAACACCAGTTTTTTTGGTTGACGGTAAAAGTCTGTAAACTGTATTTCGGATAGCGGATAATACCGTTTTCGGGAATATGGGTAACAGGATTTTCCGCCGAAAGATAGCGGTAATCCTCGCTGTCGGTATAGGTAATAATATTTTCCACATTATACTGTTCAGAAATTCTGAGGGCATAATTTTCAAAATAGGCTTTGTTGCCGAACACAAACAGGGAACGGATATCCTTATCAAAGAATAAGTTTTCGGTATCGTCATAGTGATAGTTGTCGCCACCGCACAGTAAAATATTGGCACTTGTAAAATTCTTTTCCACAAGGGAAACACCTTTGGAATTTCCTGTTACATAAAAATCCAGTGTATTTTTTTCGATGACATAGCCGAAAAGCAGTATCAAACTCACGATTGCTGTACAAAGTACCATACAAAGCCCTTTTTCCTTTATCCGAAAATCCCCCGTAATGAACAGAAGCAACACTGCCACAAGCACACTGACAAGAGCAATTTCTGTATAGATACTGTCCAGACTGATACTTGCATGAGGCATTTCAGAAATGCTGTCAGCCGTTGTGATAATGAAGTCACATAAATGATGTTCTGCAAATACAAAGATACCGTTAATCATTTCTATATACGGGATATACGATAACACGACAATCAGCAATCCCAGAACAATCACCACAGGAGCCACCGCAGCAGTCAGAAGATTTGACAGAATAAAATATACGCTGAACCGCTTATACACAAATATCATAACAGGCAAAGTAAATACCACTGCCGAAACAGACACGCCGACACATTCGACAATATAGTTTACAGGTATTTTCAGGCATTTCTGTAAAAACGGCTGATGAATATATCTGACAAAAAATAATTTTTCCGTAAACTGACTGACAGTTTTTTGTAAAAGTATAATTCCCAGTGTTGCCGAAAAGGACATCAAAAGTCCGATATCTCCTATTGCCAGAGGATTGACAACCGTAATCAACAATCCTGCCAGTCCAAGACTGTTGAGTGGTTGTGATTTTCGGTGCAGGGGAATTGCGGTGACAAACAGAATGTTCATCACTGCCGAACGGATAATCGAATACGGATATGCCGTCAGAAAAACATAAAAGACAATAAAGATAACGGTAACAGAGGATACTATCATCATATTTCGGGTAATTCTCCTCAACAGCCGGAAAACTACACCGACAATTACCGAAAGATGTAATCCGGATATGGCAATAATATGGCTGATACCGGCCGTTTTGAAACTGTCTTTGACAGAGGAATATACCGCCGACTTATCCCCTGTCAGAAAAGCAAAAATCAGACCTGTTTCTTTGGAATGAAAATACGCTGCCAGTTTATCATAGATATGGCAACGCATGGTATAAAAGCAATCCCCTGTGGACTGCATAAGTATTCGGGGTTTTTTCGATACAACAGAAGTGTTCAGATAGACCCCATTGGCAAAGCTGTCGAAAGTATACGGTACAGATGAATTTTGTGCGGAAAACTGTACATCAAACACAATGATTTCATACATTTCGGCATAGAAATCCGTTTTAGTGACACATTCCAGCTTCAGATTTTGCGGACAGTTTTTCAGGTGTGGATTTTTGGGCATAATTTTATCTGTCTGCAAAGTATAGACGATTTTTCCTTTTGGGGTAAAATGTCTTTTGGTAACGGTTGCCGTTACGGTTGCTTCCTGATTGACAAGTTTTTGTATTGTTTCTGTCTTATGCTGAAAAGTTACCGTATAACTCATCATGCCAATCACAAGACAGAACAACCCTGCCAATACAGAAACTTTGTTGACCGCCTTATACCGTAAAGCAACCAACAAAGCAAAAATGATAATACCTGTACCGATAGACAACCAAGCCGACGGAAACAACATCGCTGTTATCAATCCCAGCATATAGCAAAGTCCTGTTACAGAAAATACCGATTTCAATTTTTTCACC
>CACYDZ010000168.1 GCA_902773265.1 uncultured Ruminococcus sp. | reverse complement strand
AGGCGGAAAAATCAGCAAATTATCGTGGCTGTACCGTACACCGAACAAAGAAGTACATTTCAAGAACGGAAAAGTTGCCGAAGACCGTTATTTACAGGCAATGATGGTAACCTATGCGGATATGAAAGTATTTGGTATCAATCAAGATGTACAGTTACTGGCAGAGGAACTTGTAGAGAGTGAACTGAATACTTTTGCGACAGATATTTTTTCCAAATGGCTTGCGGAGGGTGCCGACAGTAAAAAGAAGTGGGTGTTGTATTTTTCGGCAATTCACGGAGGAAATACGATAGTTGATGTATTTTTGAAAAATATCAGAATGTGGGCAGAGAATATGCGTGGAGCGATAGCGTCAGAGGCGGTAAAAGCACTGGCATTACAGGGCAGTTCGTATGCGTTGATGTCGGTTGACAATATGGCACACAAATTCAAACAGAAGCAGGTAAGAAATGCAGCGGTACAGGCTTTGGAGAATGTTGCCGAACAGTTAGGTATCACGGCTGATGAATTAGGTGACAGAATTGTTCCCGATTTAGGCTTTGGCGAAAACAGGGAAAGAATTTTCGATTACGGCACAAGAAAGTTCAAGGTTTATCTGACACCAAATCTGGAAATGGAAGTGTTCGATGAAAAGGACAAGAAATTAAAAACCATTCCCGCACCGTCCAAAAAAGACGATGAAGAAATGGCAAAGCAATCGAACGCAGAATTTAAGCAGATGAAGAAACAGCTGAAAAGTGTCGTTTCGATACAGAAAGCACGGTTGGAAACCGCTCTGTTGGCGGACAGACGCTGGAAAAAAGAGGACTGGGAAAAATTATTTGTTAAAAATCCCGTCATGCACAGTTTTGCCATAGGTCTGATATGGTGTGCTTATGGGACAGAGAATGACTATTTGGGGACATTTCGTTATATGGAAGACGGTTCGTTCAATACCGCTGACGAAGAGGAATTTTCGCTGGAAGAAAGCAATACCATAGGACTTACACACCCGATTGATTTAGATATCGAAACACTGGAACAGTGGAAAGAACAGCTTTCGGATTACGAAATCACACAGCCGATTGAACAGCTTGACAGAAAGGTGTATAAAGTAGACGATAAAGAGGTAGGAAAATTAGATTTGACAAGATTTAACGGCAGAGAGGTCAATGGAATGTCGCTTTTAGGAAGGACAGCAAAAGCAGGCTGGTATAAAGGGTCTGTACAGGACGGTGGCGGATTTAATACATTCTACCGTGAAGATGTGACGCAAAGAATTAAGACAGGAAAAACGGTACAGTTAATAGGAAATGCGGTAGAACTGACCTTTGAGGGAATGTATGTGGGAGGAGAGAATGAGGAGGTAAAGATTGAGAATGCGAGATTTTACCAACCGGGAACAGTAGAAAGAGGAAGTTACTGTTATGATGAAGTGACAGACGAAAAAGCGATTGCACTGGAGAAAGTCAATCCCCGTTATTTCAGTGAGATAGTCAATCAGTTGGAAATGATTACCAAAGAAACGAACAGTGATTAACAGAAAGAGAAAACGGTATGTACGATTATAATGAATATGTGATGAAGTTCTGGGATAAATTTACGAAAGTAGTTGTCAGACCCGAAAAGGTCAAGAAGATAGAAGAACACTTACCGGTTTTACTTGCCGCCAAAAAGAAAGAGAAACTCCATCAGATAGATAACGGTCAGGAATATAAGCGACACATGACAGGGTATCTTGGGGAAGCGGCAGTAGAACAGCTTTTAGGCATTAAAATCACCGACTGGAGTATAGGCAACTCTGCCAATTATAACAGACCGGATATACCGGGTTATCGTATAGGGATAAAGACGGCGGAGAAAGGAAATTTTCACACGATTTTCAAAGAGAACAATTATCCACAGATTATGTGTATCAGAGATATGTCCACAGCTAACGAAATCATGATTTGCGGACTGGCAACATCACGAGTGCTGAACACTTATCAGGACACAAGTCTGATAAAGAACCCGAAATTAGCGGCACGAGGCGTAAAGACAGGATTTTACGGATATGAACATCTTATTCCCGTAAAGTCCATCAGCGACATTTCACTTTACAGAAGACGCTGAATGTATTGTCAAAATTTGCCTTGCAAATTTTGTTTTGATATTTAGCCGATTAAAGGGCTGCCGCCCTTTAAAATCCTGCTAAGGGGCTGCCGCCCCTTAACCCTGCCCACTTTTGAAAAAGTGGACAAAACTTTCAAGTGTCACAGCTAAACTGTGCTGAACTAACTTAGATTGTAACATACTTTACATTCTTTTAGCAAGCAATATGACATAATATTTTTTACAAATATAATTGGAGGATGATATTATGGGTATGACAATGTCACAGAAAATTCTGGCGGCTCATGCCAATCTGCCTGAAGTAAAAGCCGGTCAGCTGATTGAGGCAAACCTGGATATGGTATTGGGAAATGATGTAACTTCTCCTGTAGCCATCAATGTTTTTGAGGATTGCAAAGCCAATGCTGTTTTTGACAATACAAAGATTGCTATGATTATGGACCATTTTACCCCGAACAAGGATATCAAGTCCGCTCAGCACTGTTTACAAGTGAGAAAATTTGCCGGAAAATATGATATCAAAAATTTCATGGATGTCGGTGAAATGGGTATCGAACACGCTTTGTTGCCCGAAAAAGGTCTTGTAGGTCCGGGAAGTCTTTGTATCGGTGCAGATTCCCATACCTGTACTTATGGAGCATTGGGAGCATTTTCTACAGGTGTCGGTTCAACAGATATGGCAGCCGGTATGATTAGCGGTAAGGCATGGTTTAAAGTACCGTCAGCAATTAAATTCAATCTTATTGGTAAACCAAACAAATATGTCAGTGGTAAAGATGTTATTCTGCATATTATAGGTAAGATTGGTGTAGACGGTGCATTGTATAAATCTATGGAATTTTTCGGAGAGGGACTGAAATACCTGAATATTGATGACAGACTTTGTATTGCCAATATGGCTATCGAAGCCGGAGCGAAAAACGGTATATTCCCTGTTGACGATGTGACAAGAGAATATGTAAGCGGAAGATTTCAGGGAACGCCTGTGGAATATACGGCTGACGAAGATGCAGAATATGATGAAGAATATACAGTGGATTTATCACAATTAAAACCGACAGTTGCTTTTCCGCATCTGCCCGAAAATACAAAAACCATTGATGAAATTGAAAAAATAGCTATTCAACAAGTGGTTATCGGTTCATGTACCAACGGCAGAATTTCTGATTTGCGTTCGGCTGCGGAAGTCATGAAAGGTAAGAAACTTGCCAAAGGGGTGCGTTGTATCGTTATTCCCGCAACACAGAAAATCTGGCTGGACGCTATGCACGAAGGATTGTTCGATATTTTTGT
>CACYDZ010000167.1 GCA_902773265.1 uncultured Ruminococcus sp. | reverse complement strand
TTTATCTGTCAAGCAATATTTCTGGAAAGTATCTTTAGTATTGTTTGTAGCATGGTTACCGATATTTTTAGTATACTATCCTGGAATTTTTTCTTATGATGTACAAGCACAACTTCCACAGATACACAATGCTTATAATACGCATCATCCACTGATACATACTTTATATCTTCAATTTTTCTACTATATTATAGGAGAAAAATTATTTAGCAGTTATACTATAGGCATTGCATTTGCAACAATACTGCAAATGAGTATATTTGCAATGATGTTGTCATTCGGACATATGTATTTGTATAAGTGTGGTCTAAGAAAGAGAATACGCTATATTCTGATTATTGTTACAGCGTTACTGCCACAATTTTCCATGTTATCTATTTCTATGACGAAAGATACTTTTTTTTCAGGGTGTTGCTGTATCTATCTGACATCATTGGCTATTCAGAGACGGTTTCCAAATAGCAAAAGGAAGAAATTCTTTACTGTGATACACATATTGTCAGGAATAGGAATTATTCTTTTAAGAAATAATGGTATATTCCCGATGATAGGAATGTTTTTATTTTCAGGATATGAATGTTGGTGTACAAAGCAAAAGAATTTTTTTATCAATACAGTTATATGTATTGTTGTAGGAGTCATCATTCAGAATTCTATCGTTTCCGTTTTATCAGCGGAAAAGGGTTCAAAAAATGAAATGCTGAATGTTCCGCAAGAACAGGTAGCAGGTGTTTATTATGAAAATGCATCGACACTTACCACAGAAGAAAAGGAGTATATAGAATGGTTATTTCCTTCTATTGAAAATTATAAACCAACACTTTCTGATTATATTAAATATACTTGTAGGATTGAAGAAGATTTTAGTGGTTTTTTTTCTTTTTATCTGAAAACAGGATTAAAATATCCTTACACTTATATTAAAGCGTTTGTTTTACTTAATGCAGGTTATCTTGGTCTGAGTGATATTACCTATTCCGAAATATACACCAAATATAATCGTGCGGGAGTATTACTTTCTGATACCAGAGACGGTTTTGGGATTAATCATCAATCATTTATTCCCCCACTTGAAAATATATATGAAAGTCTGTATACAGAAAATTATTATTTATATATTATAGGATTAAATATTTTGTTATCGCCAGCGTTGTATTTCTGGATAATTGTATTTCTTTTAATGTCTGCAATCATGAGCAAAAAGAAACAGACAGTAGTATTTTTTATATTTGTAGGAATTTTGTTCTTATCTATGTTGTTTGGTCCATGTGTATTGGTGAGATATGCTCTTCCTTACATATTAACGATACCGTTGTTATTTGTCAGTGTATTCGACAAATCAGAAAAAAATTTTGAACATTAACATGATAAACAGACTGAAATTATTATAAATTTCGGTCTGTTATTTTTTTAAAATCCCAAAAATGTTTATGAGTAATTTCAATATAAACCTTGTTAAAAATTTGTATATATGGTATAATAAAATACTACAAAGCAATATTTCAGGGAGAGAAATTATGGTTGTTTTGGGAATAGACCCGGGATATGCAATAGTCGGGTGGGGGATTGTCAATTTTACAGGGATATCCTATCAGCCGTTAGGTTTTGGAGCTATTACAACAGAGGCAGATACAGATTTCCACCAGCGTTTAGAGATAATTTACGACAGTATCACTCAAATTATGACTAAAAGCAAGCCGGATGCTGTTGCGATAGAAAAATTATATTTTCAGAACAATCAGAAAACGGCGATGAATGTGGCACAGGCAAGAGGTGTCATATTGTTGTCGGCACAACAGCAGAAAATTCCGATATTTGAGTACACACCGCTGCAAATCAAAACGGTAGTAACAGGTTACGGCAAAGCGAAGAAACCGCAGGTAATGGAAATGACAAGACGCTTACTTCACTTAAAAGAAGTACCGAAACCTGACGATACCGCAGATGCACTGGCAATTGCATTATGTCACATACAGGCAAACGGTTCAGGAATAAGACGGATTTTATCGCAGGGGAGGTTATAGGCGATGATTTACAGTGTGAGAGGGAAACTGATATATTCAGGAGAAAATTTTGTTGTTGTAGAGTGCAGTGGTGTAGGCTACAGAGTATACACATCACAGAATACGAAAAACAAATTGCCGAATAACAACAGTGAAGTAATGTTGTATACTTATTTATCTGTTCGGGAAGACGCTATGGAACTTTACGGCTTTTCTCAGATAAGGGAGCTGGAATGTTTCAGAATGCTGATTAGTGTCAGCGGAATAGGAACAAAGATGGCAGTTTCGATACTTTCGGTACTTTCGGCAGAAAATTTTGCTTTAGCGGTTACCACTTCCGATATCAACGCTATTTCCAAAGCACAGGGTGTCGGCAAAAAGAAAGCCGAAAGAATTGTACTGGAACTGAAAGATAAAATCAAGGTTTTTGATGATATATTGCCGTCAGGAGCAGTGCCGTCCGATACAGGAAATCCGGCAGTATCGACAAGCAATATTGCCAAAGCGACCGAAGCACTTACTGTTCTGGGTTACACTGCAGGAGAAGTCATGCCGATACTCGCCAAAATGGACGCAACATTACCCGTAGAAAAACTTATCAGCGGAGTGCTTAGAGAAATGGGCAGACGGTAAGGAGATGAAATGATGGATTTTGACAACATAGATTTTGAAAACAGGATTGTTGACCCCGAACAACTACCCGATGAATATACAGAGGGGGATAATCCGTTAAGACCGAAAAATCTCGATGATTATATAGGACAAGACAAAGTCAAAGAGAACTTACGGATTTACATTCAGGCAGCGATACAGCGTCACGAAACACTTGACCATGTTTTACTCTATGGTCCTCCCGGACTGGGAAAAACCACACTTGCCAATATTATTGCCAATGAAATGGGTGTGAATATCCGTATTACTTCAGGGCCTGCCATAGAAAAGCCCGGTGATTTAGCGTCTATCCTTACTAATCTGAATGACGGAGATGTTCTGTTCATAGACGAAATTCACCGTCTTAACCGACAGGTAGAAGAAATTCTCTATTCGTCAATGGAAGATTTTGCCATAGATATCATCACAGGCAAAGGACAGATGGCAACCTCTTATCACTTACCCCTGCCAAAATTCACCCTAGTGGGAGCAACCACAAGGGCAGGACAGATATCCGCACCGTTGAGGGACAGATTTGGTGTTGTATTGCGGTTGGAGTTATATACTCCCGAAGAATTAGGAAAAATTGTCACCAGAAGTGCAGGGATACTGGATATTCCGATAGACTATGACGGAGCATTGGAGATAGCGTCCCGTTCGAGGGGAACGCCGAGAATAGCCAACCGATTGTTAAAGCGTGTCAGAGATTTTGCACAGGTAATGAGTGACGGCATAGTGACTTGTGCAACCGCACAGACAGCACTGGAAAGAATGGAAATTGACGAATTAGGGCTTGATGCCAATGACCGCCGTATGATAGAAGCGATGGTTAAATTCTATAACGGAGGGCCGGTAGGTATAGAAACCCTTGCGGCGACAATAGGAGAAGAAGCCGTCACGATAGAAGATGTATGTGAACCGTATTTAATGCAGATAGGATTTTTAAACCGGACGCCGAGAGGAAGATGTGTCACAGAAAGTGCCTGTCAGCATTTAGGCTTACCGTTTCCGCCGGGAAACAATAACGGCATGAAATCTCTGATATGATATTCATAATGCTGAACACAGAATAATATAAATATAATCCTATTAATTTTACACTGTAATCCGATTACAGAAAAATCTATTATTTTTGGAGGAAATGGAAATGGGAAGATTATTTGGAACAGACGGAGCAAGAGGGATAGCCAACGAAGAACTGACTTGCGAGTTAGCGATGAACATTGGCAGAGCGAGTGCTATGGTACTGACAGAAGCCAGTCATAAAAAGCCTGTATTTATTATTGGCAAGGACACAAGATTAAGTTCAGATATGCTGGAGAGTGCATTGATTGCAGGACTTTGTTCAGTGGGAGCAGATGTCATTACACTTGGCGTTGTGCCGACACCCGCTGTTGCCTTACTGGTGAAAAAATACAACGCTGACGCAGGCATAATGATTTCCGCCTCACACAATCCCTTTAAATTTAACGGAATAAAGATATTCGGTTCAACAGGCTTCAAACTTCCCGACAGCGTAGAAGCGGAAATTGAAGAAATTGTTCTTGACAAACAGACTTACAACTTTGTATCTATGGAAAATATTGGTAAAGTTGTGGTATGTGATAATGCGGTCAACACCTATATTGACCATGTTGTTTCCACAGCGTCTGTAAAGCCCGAAGGGCTGAAAGTTGCCTTTGACTGTTCCAACGGTTCAGCGTCAAGGACAGCACAGACGATTTTTGAAAAACTTGGCGTAGAATGTCACATGACGCATTTCCAACCTGACGGAATAAATATCAACAAAGATTGTGGTTCAACCCATATCAACGCACTTGCCGAATATGTCAAAGCCAATCATCTTGATTGTGGCATAGCGTTTGACGGTGATGCAGACCGTTGTCTTGCGGTTGACGAAAACGGCAGTCTGGTAGACGGAGATTTTATTATAGCCATGTGTGCTTTAGACCTCAAAGAGAGAGGATTACTCAAAAACAATACCGCTGTAGGAACAATTCTCACCAACATGGGTTTCAATAAATTTTGTGAACAGAACGGTATTCATTTTGAAGCAACCAAAGTTGGTGACCGTTATGTATTGGAGAACATGGTCAGAAATGGTTATTCTATCGGTGGTGAACAGAGCGGTCATGTGATTTTCTTAGACTACTGTACAACAGGTGACGGACAGACAACAGCCGTTCAGTTATTAAGTCTGATGAAACGGAAAAATCAGAAATTATCTGAAATTGCCAAAGTCATGACCCGTTATCCGCAGGTGATGGTGAATGTAGAAATTCCGAAACAGAGCAAGGGCAAATTCAACAGTGTAGCAGAAATTCAGGAAAAAGTCGATGAAGTCAGAAAACAGCTTGACAGTCACGGCAGAATTATCGTCAGAGAGTCAGGCACAGAACCTTTGGTAAGAGTAATGACTGAGGGTGACAACTATGCCGAAATCGAACAGCTTGCCAACGAAACCGCAGAAGTTATCAGCAAACACCTTTCCGGAATAATTATCCGAAAGAAGTGAACCGAAAAAGTTTTTGTCCGTTTTTTCAAAAAGTGACAATTTCCAAAGGCAGAGCTTTTGGGCAGGATTTTCAAGGGTGACAGCCCTTTAACAGAAACAGAATATTTTACAGGAAGTGAATGTATCTTGCGTGAGGCAAAGTGGAAAGATTATGAACTGATAGACACATCAGACGGTGAAAGACTGGAGCGTTGGGGAAACATCATCTTAATCCGTCCCGACCCGCAGATTATCTGGACAACAGAAAAGAAAAATCCGTTATGGCGGAAAGCCCACGCAAGATATCACCGTTCCAACACAGGCGGAGGTAAGTGGGAAGTCTACAAAAAAATCCCCGATGTGTGGCAGATAGGTTATCACGATATTCAGTTCAACATCAAACCTATGGGATTTAAACACACAGGCATATTTCCCGAACAGGCAACCAACTGGGATTTTACCGAAAACATCATCAAAAATGCCAACCGTCAGTTAAACATACTGAACTTGTTTGCTTATACAGGCGGAGCAACACTTTCGTGTCTTAACGCAGGAGCGAAAGTCTGTCATGTAGACGCTTCAAAAGGCATGGTACAGTGGGCAAAAGAAAATGCGGTCAGTTCTCATTTAGAAAAAGCACCTGTCCGCTGGCTGGTTGATGACTGTATCAAATTTGTTCAGCGGGAACAAAGACGGGGCAATCAATATGACGGTATCATCATGGACCCGCCCTCATACGGCAGAGGTCCCAATGGTGAAGTCTGGAAACTGGAAGAACAACTGTTTTCCCTCATACAACTTTGTTCCACTGTACTTTCCGAAAAAGCCGAATTTTTCATTTTAAATTCTTACACGACAGGACTTTCCCCCTCAGTTATGGCATATTTGTTAGGTGTATGTCTTGTGCCGAAATTCGGAGGAAAAGTCAGTGCCGATGAAATAGGGTTAAGAGTAACCGAAACCAATATGGTTTTACCATGTGGTTCAACGGCGATATGGAGAAAATAATAGGTTATGAAAGATTTTATTAAAGCAGATGATGTCAGCTTTTCGTATGGAGAAAACAAAGTTCTTGAAAACATCTCACTTACCGTAGGACAGGGAGAATTTATTGCTTTGCTTGGTCATAACGGTTGTGGAAAGTCCACTTTAGCCAAACTATTCAATGTTCTGCTTGTTCCTGAAAGCGGAGAAATTTCCGTTGACGGTCTGGTTGCCAAAAATGAGGACGATGTATACGAAATCCGCAGTAAAGTGGGACTTGTCTTACAAAATCCCGATAATCAGTTGGTAGCGACTATTGTCGAAGAAGATGTTGCCTTTGGTTGTGAGAACTTAGGCATACCCCCAAAAGAAATCCGCAGGCGTGTTGACGAAGCGTTAAAATCCGTAGATATGTACGAATACCGCACACACGCCCCGCACAAACTTTCAGGTGGACAGAAACAGCGTGTAGCGATTGCCGGTATTATCGCCATGCAGCCAAAGTGTATCGTACTTGACGAACCGACAGCTATGCTTGACCCGCAAGGTCGCAAAGAAGTTATGGACACCATAAAATATCTCAACAAAGAAAAAAACATTACCATCATTCTCATCACTCACTACATGGACGAAGCTGTACAAGCCGACAGAGTACTTGTGATGGATAAAGGAAAAATCCTCACACAAGGCACACCACAGAAAGTATTTTCTCAGGTAGAATTGCTGAAAGAAAAATCCTTAGATGTTCCGCAAGCCACAGAACTTATCCACCGACTTCATCAGCACGGCATAAACACCGAAGAACTCCCTTTAACTCCTGAAGAATGTGTTATTTTGCTGGAAAAATTGCTGAACACCAAATCATAATCCGAACGAAGTGAGCCATAAAAGTTTTTGTCGAACTTTTTTCAAAAAGTTCGTGAGGTCAAGGGGCAACGCCCCTTGTGGGATTTTAAAGGGGCAACGCCCTTTAATCGGCTAAAAACGCAAACAAAATTTGCGTACGCAAATTTTGACATAATTCCTCAAAGTAAGATTCCTCACTGCGTTCACGATGATACTCTTAAGTTAATGACATTGGGCAACGCCTCCATATACAATAACATAAAATATAATAAGCAGTGAAAAACATTTGTTTAACCCCTCCGTCCTGTCGGACACCTCCCCTTTCAGGGGAGGCAAATTCTCACAGCTTATTGTTGAACTGTCAGAACAATGTTATCGCATAGCTTTGATAAAGTCTCCCCTGAAAGGGGAGATGTCAGCGTAGCTGACAGAGGGGTTAATTTCTATAAGTCAGTGCAAATGGGAC
>CACYDZ010000166.1 GCA_902773265.1 uncultured Ruminococcus sp. | reverse complement strand
TAAAAAAGCGACAGTCTGATTTTTGTCAGATTGTCGCTTTAACTTTTATCTGTATTACTTATGTCGAAGAAAGATGATGTTTTCAGCACCGCATTTATAAAGATTACAAATAATTCCGGTAATTGGTTGTTTGTACAGCCGAAACATTGAACTTAAATGAAATTAAAAAAGAAAAGATGGTAAATTACAATGAGTTCATGGAGATTAGGATAAAATCTCTCAGAAAAATTTTAGGATTTTCCGAGAAATTATCACATTGACAGGATATTAAATTACAATACAGCTATTTCAACATCCATATTATCGGGGAGTTCATCTTTATTGGCAGAAATAAGGAAAGTAATATTTGTTTCAGCATTTTCGGAGAGTGTTTTTACTTTGCCAACGAAATCTTTGAGAGCATCCATATCTTTAGAACAGATTTTGAAAGTGGAATCTACGAAAATATCTGTTACATCGTAGTTTCCAGCACAGATACCGCTTATAAATCCAAAGAGCATATCGTAACCTGAAATTTTATATTGGTCAGTGTCAATGAGTCTGGCTTTATGAGTAACATCGTAGGTCAGTTTAGCACCCTTTTCAATAACAACGACATTACCATTTGAAGTAGTGACTGCTGCATTTGCCAATGAAATCAACTTTTTTGTTTTTCCCGAACCTTTGTGTCCGATAAGTAAAGTAACCATAATGAAAATCCTCCTATAACCACAGGTGTGGCATAAATAATGTGTAAGAAATAATTATTTTAATCTTTTTTCAAGTTCGGCTTTCTGAGCTTCATAACCGGGCTTGCCAAGTAAAGCAAACATATTCTTTTTATAGCTTTCTACACCGGGCTGATTGAACGGATTTACGCCCAGTATATAACCACTGACAGCACAGGCTTTTTCAAAGAAATAAATCAGATAACCAAGTTCTGTTTCAGTCATTTCTTCAATTTCCAGAAGAATATTAGGAACACCGCCGTCATTGTGAGCCAGTACGGTACCCTCAAAGGCCTTTTTGTTGACAAAATCCATTGTCTTGCCTGAAAGGAAATTCAGACCGTCAAGATTGCCCTCAAGTTCATCCAGTACAATTTCTCTCTTCGGTTTCTTGATATTGACAACCGTTTCAAACATACATCTTGTGCCTTCCTGAATGAACTGTCCCATAGAGTGAAGGTCGGTAGAGAATACAACACCTGCCGGGAAAATACCTTTGTTGTCTTTTCCCTCACTTTCGCCGAACAACTGCTTGTACCATTCTGTCATCATGGTGAACGCTGGTTCATAGCTGACAAGAATTTCTACATTCTTACCTTTGCGGTTGAGGATATTTCTTGTTGCGGCATATTTATAACAATCGTTGGTAGAAAGGTCATCATTGTCAAAGTCATTTTGTGCTTTTCTTGCCCCGTCCATCAATGCGTCAATATCAGCACCTGCCACAGCAATAGGCAAAAGACCTACTGCCGTCAATACGGAAAAGCGTCCGCCGACATTATCAGGAACAACAAAAGTTTCATATCCCTCTTTATCCGCAAGAGCTTTCAGTGTACCTCTGGCTTTATCGGTAGTACAGAAAATTCTTTCTTTAGCACCGTCCTTGCCGTATTTATCCTCCAGCATTTTTCTGAATACACGGAAAGCAATCGCCGGTTCAGTAGTTGTGCCTGATTTGGAAATCATGTTGATGGAAACATCTTTTCCCTCACAGATATCCATAATTTCAGACAGATGAGATGAACTGATACTGTTGCCGACATAGTAGATATCGGGAGTATCTTTTTTAAGTGCATTGTAGTTGGGAGATTTCAAAAATTCAATCGCAGCTCTTGCTCCAAGATAGGAACCCCCAATACCGATAACGATGAAAACATCAGTATTATTTTTAATTTTCTGTGCAGCTGCTTTAATTCTTGCAAATTCGTCTTTGTCGTAATCAGTGGGGAGTGTCAGCCAGCCTGTAAAGTCATTGCCAAGACCTGTGCCATTGTGCAGTAAATCATGAGCAGCCTTTACTTGTGTACGCATTGCCTCATATTCTTCACTGCTGACAAATCCTGACAAATATTTTTCTGAAAAAGTCGTTGCCATTTTATGTCCTCCTAAAATTCTGTAATTATTACAGATAGTACCCCTATATAATACAATACTTTTGTTGTATTTTCAAGTTGACAATGTAAATTTTCCATAACTTTTTTGTGTTTAAGGGTTGCCACCCTTAAAAATCCCGCCCAAAGGCTCCGCCTTTGGAATCTGCCACTTTTTTTGAAAAAAAAGTGGACAAAAAAACTTATGGCTCACTTCGTTCGGATTGTTTATCAAAGGTTGAGCTGTGACAATTAAAAGT
>CACYDZ010000165.1 GCA_902773265.1 uncultured Ruminococcus sp. | reverse complement strand
CCGCCCTTTAAAATCCTGCTAAGGGGCTGCCGCCCCTTAACCCTGCCAACTTTTTGAAAAAAGTTGACAAAAACTTTTAATTGTCACCGCCAACACTCAGCAAAACTAAAGGTGTCGCCCAAGTCTATATGATTACAACTACAAAACCCCTGAATTTCCTTTTTGGAAAACTATAACTTAGTAAAAAAGGCAAAGGTTTGTCGGATATAAAGCCTTTGCCTTGTCACTGCTTATCATTCGCTGTCAGGCGAACTCTTTAAGACACTCTTCTATTGCCTTTTTGAGTTTTGACAGACCTTCCATCAATACTTCCTGTTCAATTACCAACGGCGGCATGATTTTCACTACGGAATCCTTTCGACCTGCACATTCTACAATCAGTTTTCTGTTAAAGGCTTTTTCCGTAACTTTTTTACTCATTCCCTGCACGGGAATATCGGCAAATTCTATCCCCCATATCATACCGATACCTCTGCCTTTTAAACGGCTGTCTAGCGGTAAAATCTCGTTTTCGATATAGGTTCTGATAATTTCGCCCTTGTCTTTTGCCTGCTGTTCAACATTTTCCTTCAGCATAAATTCCAGACCTGCTTTAGCCGCCACCATCGCAAGCTGATTGCCTCTGAATGTACCGTTATGTTCTCCGGGAAGCCACTTATCCAGTTCACTTCTGAAAATCGTCAGGGCAAAGGGTAGTCCGTAACCGCCTATCGACTTTGACATAACAAATATATCAGGCTGTATTCCTGCTCTCTCAAACGAAAAATAAGTTCCCGTTCTTGCACAGCCTACCTGTATATCGTCAATAATCAGTAAGATATCATTATCATCACAGAATTTTCTGACTTTCTGCAAGTATTCGTTTTCAAATACCCATATACCGCCCTCCGCCTGTACGGTTTCAATAATCAATGCACAAGGCTTATCCGTTGCGGAATGGTCGTCATCAAGTAAATCCTGCATATACTGTACGGTATCAAATTCAGGATAATTGTACGGTGCGGGAATATGTGTAACATCGTGAAGTTTTACCCCTGCACCTTTTCTGGCGGTCTTATCGGTAGTTAATGACAATGCTCCCAATGTCATACCGTGAAAACAACCTGTCAAGGCAAAAACATTGCTTCTTCCCTTGACTTTTCTCGCCAGTTTCAAAGCTGCTTCTACTGCGTTTGTCCCTGTGGGACCCGGAAACATGATTTTATACCCTTCCAATCCTCTGGGCTGTAAAATCTTTTCTTCCATAAATGCAATAAATTCACGCTTCGGAGTGGTATACATATCAAGAGAGTGCATGATACCGTCACTCATCATATAATCAATTAATTTCGGTTTGATATAATTATTGTTGTGTCCGTAATTGACTGCACCTGCTCCACAGAAAAAATCTATATATTCATTGCCGAGTTCATCAAACAACTTCGACCCCTTTGCCTTAGAAAATACTGTGGGAAAACGACGGCAGTACGAACGAACTTCTGATTCATAGGTTTCAAAAATCTGCGTATCCAATCTCTTCTTAACCTCTCTTTTCACACTGTTTCAGTTATAACAGGCATAAGAACATACTCTATAATCTGAACAGAATGATTTTACCCCTAATCAGACCATTTGTCAAGCTATCCTTCATAATATAACGATTAATACAAAAACAGCACTTATAAATAAAATTTTCATTGCATATTTATACATAATCACGATTTTGTGTGAATGTCAATTTGCTGATAGGGTATGGTGATATTTTCTTCCAGCAAAGTGTCCTGAATTAATTTTATCATGGCACGCCGTGTATCCGGTCTTTTCTGTGGCGGACAGAAAAACCGGATTTTGTAAGTAATCGCACTGTCTTCAAAATTCTGCGTTCCTTTAAACTGACAGTCCTCTACATTTTCCAGTTTTTTTGCCCGTTCACACATCTCTCCAAGTACTTTGTAGACTTTTCGGGGGTCTTCTTCATACGAAAGCGGTAAATCAATATCCACAAGGCGTGTAAGTTTCCGTATCTGGGAAATGTTTCTGTTGGATACCGACATCACCGAATTATCGTCAATATATTGAATTTTGGTCGTTCTGACATTGAACGATATTACTATACCGTCCCTGCCGTTATACTCTACCGCATCATCTATACGGTAATAGTTGTCCAGTAAAATCACCATTCCCGAAAAGACATCTTTCAAGACATCCTGCAACGCCAACGCAATAATAGCGGAAAACAGTCCAAGTCCTGCAACAAATGAAGTTACATTGACACCGAAAGTCTGTAAAATGAACAGTACCGCTACTATACTGACCGCAATTCGTAATGTATTGTAAATGACTACCGCAGTCGCTTTAAGAGGACTGTTTTCGCTAAAATCGGATTTTGTTCTGAGTTTTCGGAACGCCACTTTCAATATACGGTTGACACAGATGGCGATAACTATGATTGCCAGACATATGGCTACTTTTGAAATTGTCATTTGCTTGACCAAATCATCAATCATTTTCATATTCATCAAAAATTCCTCCGTTTCTTAACACTGTTGGTCAGTTGTATTGTAACGATTTTAAATATTTTAGTCAATTCTTTTTTGAAAGTTTATGCACGACTTCTTCTGAAAATTCTGCTTTATAAAAAACACTCCCTGTCATATGGACAGGAAGTATTTTCAGGTCAGGGTTTTATTGTCATTTCATTTCTTCATTATCATGATTAAGTAAGTCATCTACACTAACACCTAAAATCTGCGAAATTGCCAGCAATTCAATGTCAGAAACTTTTCGAGTACAATTTTCTATTTTGGAGATAGATGAAGTGGAAAGCCGTATTCCTTTTTCCAGCAAAGCAACAGATAAGGTCTGCTGATTAATTCCTTTGCGTTTTCTGATAATGCCTAGTTTTTTTCCGACAATGTTACATTCTCCCGAAGAAATCTTATTGTTTTTCATGCGTTTATTCCCCCTTATTATCATAACTGTAAAATGACATGACCAACCCTACATTATTTTACACTAATCTGACAAAATATTCAATATATAATGGCATAATAAAAAGATAAAAAATCAAAAAAATCCTTATAAAATTAAAAATAATGCTAAGGAAAAAAATAAAATAACGGTAATAAACCATTATGACTTATCACCGTTATCTTCTTTTTCTGTTTTGGAATAATTGTCTTTTTTCTTCTTTTTGATATAGAGAATAGTAACATAGATGGAATATCCTGTCAACAGTGCCGTTACTGTCCCTGAAACTTCTGTTTTGAACAGCAATGTATCGTCAGGAACAACACAGATATCCGGTTTCTGTCCCATATAGTAAAGCGGTATCATTTCTCCTACTTCCCGCTCTTTTCCAATGTAACCCGATATCTCATGAACTCCTCCGCTGTAATCTGTATAGAGTGCTTCTCCTTTTGTGCCACTTCTGACCGCCAGCACTATCGCTTTAGTTTCTACACCTTTATGTATGATAGTTCTCGCCCTGAGATATTGAATACTGTAAAATGCGAATACTATCAATGCACATATGCTGAAAACATACCATCGCCTGCGTGTTTTTCTTTTTGTACTCATAAATTCACTTTCGCTTTCTTTATTCTTGTGCTATTTCCAACAGTTTCTGCATACGGTGATTGACTCCACTTCTGCTCACGGGCGGAATAGTTCTCTCTCCGATTTCTCTCAATGACATTTCGGGATTTTCAAGCCTTAATACCGCTACCTGACGCAACTCGTCACTCAGACTTTCCAACCCTACAGTATCTCTGATTTTTTCAATGGCTTTCTTCTGTTTCATTGAAGCCGTAATGGTCTTTTTCATGTTGGCAACTTCTGAATTGGTCTTTCTGTTGGCATTGTTGCGGATTTCTTTCAGAATTTTCGTTTCGATAATCTGCATAGATGCAACAGGTGCATTGATGAATGCCAGAAAATCAGAAATCTGTTCACTGTCTTTCAGATAAGCAACATATATACCTTTTCTTTCTACAATTTTCAGCGTATACATCAGTCTTTCTTCTGTACTGATAATTTTGATAAGGTCACGACACAGATTTTTGTATGGTACCGCAAATTCAAGATGATAATCTTTTTCGGGATTATTGACTGAACCACAAGCAAGAAATACTCCCCGTAAAAATGCTGATACGCAGATATCATCTTCCAGTATAGCATAATTGATACGGCGGTTAATCTGTTTTCCGCTGTATCCAAAGTGGCGGAAAATCTTCTGACAGTCACTTTCCAGTATTACTGTCGCTGTAAAAATGTTTCCTCCACCGTGTCGTTGGGTGAGTACGGATTTCTTTTCGACAATAACACCAAAACATTCGCTGATATTATGTACAAAACGGTTGATGACAAAAATATTCTCTGTATTGAAAACAATCTGCTTTTCTGAAAACTGTCGGCTGAACAGCAACATTCCGTAACATTCTGCAAGCATTTCTCCGTTGCGTTTGTCATGATACTGACATATCTCTTTTTTGGTATCTGATGAAAATGACATTTTCTATACTCCTGTTTTTTCCTTGCCTTGTCGGGGACTTTGCCCCCTATCATGGGCGTTGCCCCCGAACCCCTATCAGGGGCGTTGCCCCTGAACCCCACGAACTTTTTGAAAAAAGTTCGACAAAAACTTTTTCGGCTCACTTCGTTCGGATTGTTTATCAGAGGTTCAGCTATGACAACTGAAAGTTTCGGTCAAGCCTTTTCAAAGGCTTGTGGGGTTAAGGGGCAAAGCCCCTTAGCAGGATTTTAAAGGGTTGGGAACACAGACACTATGCGGCAGCCCTTTAATCGGCTAAAAACTCAAACAAAATTTGCGTATGCAAATTTTGACATATTCATTTTAAAATGTCCCTGTGACTGATAATGGCACGATAACCTTTCTGTGTCAGATGATTATATAACATTAACGCAAATGTGACACTGCGGTGATGTCCTCCTGTACAACCTATCCCTATGGTAAGCTGACTTTTTCCCTCTTTCTCATAAAGCGGTATGGAAAAATCCAACAGTTCCTCAATCTTGCTGTACATCATCACACTCTCTTCCGCACTCATCACATAATCCCTGACTTCTTTATCCAGACCTGTCTTGTGTTTCAGTTCCTCAATATAATACGGATTTTTCAGACAACGCACATCAAAGACTAAATCTGCCTCCGCTAAAATTCCATACTTGAACCCGAATGACATACAGGATATCGTTATACTACGGCTGTCATAATGCAAAAACAACTTTTCTACCCGTTCTTTGAGTTGTATCGGACTTAAAAAAGTGCTGTCAATAATATAATTTGCTGTCTGTCGGATTGGCGAAAGCAATTCCCTTTCCAGCTTTACGGCATCTGCCGTTGAACCGTTACAAGCGTCCAGTAAAGGGTGTTTCCGTCTGGTCTGCTTGTAACGGCTTATCAGAACATCATCACGACTATCCAGAAACAGTACTTTATATTCTGCTCCGCTAAGCCGCATAGATGACAGTGCCTGCCTTAATTCTTTATAATCAGAACTGTCACGGATATTTGTCACAACCGCTATCCTGGAGAGTTTCGGGTCTGATGAATTTTTGCTTAAATCGTAAAATGTCGAAATCATTACGGGCGGGATATTGTCTATGCAATAATAATCAATATCCTCCAATGTATTCATGGCACTTGATTTTCCCGCTCCTGATAATCCTATAACAATAATAAACTCCATCTTTTCACAACCACCTTTTTTCCGTCAGCCGTAAGCAAATTTTCCGTGATTCTGACTGCCTTATTTCTTTCCTACTGTTTTTACCTCACATTCCAGTTCTACTCCGAAATTTGTCTTTACGGCATTTTGTATGTATTTGATAAGCGTCTTTACCTCTCTACAAGTTGCATGTCCTGTATTGATAATAAATCCTGCGTGTTTTTCGCTGACCTGTGCATCTCCTACACGCTTGCCTTTCAATCCTGCCTGCTGTATGAGTGTTCCCGCATAATTCCCTTTGGGGCGTTTGAATACACTTCCAGCACTGGGATATTCTACCGGTTGTTTGTCTTTACGGCGTTTCATATATTCGTCCATTCGTCTGCGTATTTCTACCTGTGAATCCGGCTGTAATTGTAAAGCTACACCTGTTACTGTATAACCGTTATCACAATAGATACTGTGTCGGTAATCCATATCCAGTTTGTCTATCGTAAATCTGCCTACTGTGTTATCTTTGTCAATGTGGTCAGCATACAGAACAACATCTTTCATCTCTCCGCCATATGCTCCTGCGTTCATGTAAACCGCTCCGCCAACACTTCCGGGTATTCCCCACGCAAACTCCAGACCACTCAGTCCCTGTTCACAAGCAAAATTACATAATCTTGCCATGCTTACGCCTGCTCCACTATAAATTGTCTTGTTGTCTATGAGTTTAATACGGTTAAAGTCACCGTCAAGATGGATAACTACGCCGTCTATACCTTTATCCGATACCAGAAGATTTGAACCTTTTCCGATAATCATATAGGGAACTTCGTTGACCTGACATCTTGACAGAATGTCAATCAGTCCCTGAATATGCTTAGCGTTAATGAACAATTCCGCATTACCGCCTATTTTGAATGTAGTATGTTTACTCATACTTTCGTTTAATTTCACATCAAAACCGTAATTATCTGCCATTTCGATGATACTGTCAATATAATACATAGTTCCTGTGTTCCTCCTGTGGTTTAAGGACTGCCGTCCTTAAAAATCCTGTCCAAAGGCTATGCTTTTGAAAACCGCCAAAAACTTTTTCGGCTCACGCGTTCGGATTATGTTTTTTTATTTGCTTCATTCCATATATCTGTAATAATCAATCTGCATAGTAATATTGCCTAATAGGAAACGGCTGTCATCATGGGTTACTTCAAAGGTTTCTGACTCCATTTCTATGCTTTCTCCGTCTTCTATATCAATATCATTGGATAAAATATAATTTACTACACTCATGATAAAATTGATGATTTCCTCTACGCTTTTTGTGGAATTGTCTATCTCGATTTCTTCCCAACCGAGAGGTTCCATTCCTGATGTCCATGCACATACCGTGTCGGGATAATCTCCCTCAATAATATGCACCCATATCAGATTAGCTATCGGCAATATATTTTTCTTCATGACTTCTGCCATACTAAGATAATACTCTGTGTCATACATCACTCTGTTCTGTATAACACCTGTCACATTCTTCTGCTTTGCACATACATAAACTACCTTGACAAATAGTTTGGCAAGTTCAAAAATATCAGCATATCCTTCCGATGCAAATATCACCACTGTGGCTTTGTATCTTTTTATCTTTTTTCTCTGTTCATCAGACAACATATAGTTCATTTCTTTACTCATTTTAAGTAAATCTTTGGGAATGATGTCTTTCTCTATATAAATTTCCACTGTGTTTTTGCCTTTGGTGATATACAGTTCATTGTAATTTCTCTTTTTATTGCGTTTGCTGTTCAGATTGACCTTAATTCCCCATTCTTCCTGTAATGTCTTTATCACATTCTGAAAGAATAATTCATTGTCCTCAACCTCTTTCGATAAGGGAATATATGCCTCAAATTCTCCCTCATCAATTATATCATCGGATATTTCGTCATCAAGTAACTGTATCAGTTTTTCAAATTCTTCCATATCTTTTGGTTGTTCACCACTATCAGCAACTTCATTCAGCTTCTTTATATAGTCATCATCAGAAATCAGCTGTTTAATTTTTTGTAACTGTTCCTCTAATTCAGGCTCGATTTCATCACTTTCCACCAGCTCATCTATCATACCCAGAATTTCATCACGCTCGACAAATTCTTCATCAGATATATCGTTATGGTCGTTATCATCGCCTGTGTATAACTTTAAAATTTTGTCACTCATTTTTTTACTCCTTATCTACCAGTCAAGTTTTCTGACATTTTTTTCTACGCCAATATCCATTCCCAGATTAGCCAGTAATTCCTGTGCGGCATTGTATCCCATCTTTTTCTGACGGTTATTCATGGCAGCAACTTCAATAATAATGGAAAGGTTCCTTCCCGGTTTGACGGGAATAGTCAGACATGGTACCTCTACATCAAGTATTTCCGTATATTCGTTATCAATACCCATTCTGTCATAAACTTTTGATTTATCCCAGTTTTCCAGCGTGATAACCATATCTATCTTTTCACTGACCTTGACCGAACCCATACCGAAAATCCGTCTGGCATTGATAATACCTATGCCACGCAATTCCACAAAATGCCGTATATTTTCGGGAGACGCTCCTATCAGTGTTTTTGTAGATACCTTGCGTATTTCCACTGCGTCATCGGCTATCAGACGGTGTCCTCGTTTCATCAGTTCGATTGCCGTTTCACTTTTTCCCACACCGCTGTCGCCTGTCAGCAAAATACCTTCACCGTAGACTTCCACCAGTACGCCGTGTCGGGTAATTCTCGGTGCAAGTTCCGCTTTCAGAAACGAAATCAGCGATGCCATAATATCGCAAGTGGATTCTTCCGTCCGCAAAACGGGTACTTTGCAGATTTTAGCTACTTTCATGATTTCATCAAGAACTTCCAGATTTCTGGCAATGATGACGGCAGGAGGTTTTCTTTGCAAAATATTATTCAGCACATAGGTTCTTTGTTCACTTCCGAAACGCTTTAAATAAGCATATTCGGTATTGCCCAACAACATCAGACGGTCGGGAGCATAAAATTCCAGAAACCCTGTCAGTTCTATTCCGGGTCTGGTAACATTCGATGATGTCAGAAAAATATCTTTCAACGGTGACGGTTCATAAATGACTTCAAATTGTAACTCCTGTACCACTTTTTCCAGAGATACTTTAAATCCTGTATTCCCTTTCATAGATATCTTCACCTTCTTTTTTTCTTATACTGTAAAAATCTTTGCGGTTACCTTTTTTTATTATATCAAAATATTGACAAAAATTAAAGTACTTTTTCGCTTTTATTATCAGAAATTACATTACTGTCATCTTATCCGCAAAAATACTGTTTTCTTTAAGATTTATTGGCACTATCTTTATGAATATATTCAATAACAAATCTTGTATAATAAAATTTTATTCAACAGATGGATAAAATTCAGAAAAATGAACTTTGTTTATACCGATATTGTATCATCAATTTGTTCGGCAACAATATTTCCTTGTGTGGGAGAGTAATGGGTTTTACGATATTCATTAATCACCATTTCACATTGATATTCGTTAAATTCCACATCAATTTCCTTATGTGACCCTGACGGCATTCTTACCATAATTTCTGCATAATAGCGGTATTCGTCACCGGCATAGGCTACACTGTTGTTATATTTCTTTACACGCACTATCTTCTTGACAATATCATAGATAATCCGATAATCTATGGCATAAATATTGTTCAGATTATATACGATGATATGTGTTGTTCCCAGATTGATACCGTTGTCTTTATAGGAAAGCATTTTACCTTTCTTATAGGATTTTTCCAACATCTCAAAATCACAGTCACGGCGATAAAATTCTCTTACGGGCTTTGCCGTAAATATAGAAATTCCCCGAACGGTAAGGATAATACCGAATACTATTCCGAAAATCCCTATACCGATATTACTTGGTGTCGTTTGGTAGATTATCAGGAAAATACCGAAAAAAATAAAAACACAACCTAATTTCACCAGTAAAAAATTATCTTTGGTTCTGTAACGCTTTTTCAGGTCGTGTTTCATTCCCTTTTTATCGACAGTTTCAAAAGTATGGTTTGCTTTATAACAGTAAAATTCTTCACGCCACTTTGCCTCTTTGAATTTGCTGTTATGAACCAGAGATTTCTTCTGCTCTGTTGCTTTTCTGTCATCTTTCTTTTCTTTGAAATATGAATGGATTCCGTTTCCTGTTACCAATACACCTACGATAATCGCTGATACAAGATACATGATATCTTTGGTAAAATAATATATGACAAACATCAGAACAAATACTGTTCCTGCTACAATCAGCATACCTGATAAAGAAGTTTGTGGGTCAAGCTCTTTTCTATTGATTTTTTTCATAATTTCAAAAAGTTTGGATTTTTTCATCATATCACCTGATTTTATCATTTCATGAGAAAATTATATCATAAAAGTACCATAACAGGCAATATACTTATTGTATAAGTATGTCAAAATTTGCGAATGCAAATTTTGTTTTGAATTTTTATCCATTAAAGGGCTGTCGCCCTTTAAAATCCGGCGTTAAGGGCTGCCGCCCTTAACAATCCCGCCCACTTTTTTGAAAAAAAGTGGACAAAAAACTTTTAATT
>CACYDZ010000164.1 GCA_902773265.1 uncultured Ruminococcus sp. | reverse complement strand
TTTTTTATTGCAAAGTCAAAAAAGATATGTTAAAATTTAGCTATATGTTTATTCAGGGAGGAATCTATTATGTCCGGACATAATAAATGGAGTACAATCAAACAGAAAAAATGCAAAAATGATGCCGCAAGAGCTAAAATTTTCACCAAAATCGGTCGTGAACTTGCTGTTGCGGTAAGAGATGGCGGAAGTGCTGACCCCAGCGTCAATTCCAAATTGAAAGACTGTATCGCAAAAGCCAAAGCCAATAATGTTCCCAACGAAAATATTGAAAGAATTATCAAAAAGGCGTCAGGAGATGCCGATACCAACAACTATGAAGCTATCACATATGAAGGTTACGGAGCAGGCGGTATTGCGGTTATCGTAGAAACCCTCACCGACAACCGCAACCGTACGGCAGGTGATGTCAGACATTACTTTGATAAATTCGGCGGAAATATGGGTACACCCGGTTGTGTATCGTTCATGTTTTCGCAGAAAGGCGTACTTGTGGTAGACAGAGAAGAATTTGACTTTGATGAAGATAAAGTCATGGAAGACGCTTTGGAAAACGGTGCGTCTGATATTGAAACCGAACCTGATGTATTCACGATTTACACCGAACCTGAAGATTTCAGCAGTGTCAATGAAGCACTTACACAGTTAGGATATCAGTTTGTCAGTGCTGAAATTGAAATGGTACCGTCTACCTACACAAAACTGGAAGATGAAGAAACTATCGCCAAAATGCAGAAATTACTGGACAATCTGGAAGATAATGATGATGTACAGAATGTCTGGCACAACTGGGAATATGACGAAGATTAATGACAACAGTATTTCGGTCAAGTCTTAAACGGGCTTGACCTCTTTGTTTAAGGGCTTTGCCCTTAAAAACACAGACGGGGTTTCACCCCTTGACCCCACGAACTTTTTGAAAAAAGTTCGACAAAAACTTTTTCGGCTCACTTCGTTCGGATTGCCTATCTAAATTATAGAAAAGTTTTATTTCTGGAGTTGGATATAAGACTGAGGATTAACGATTTGTCCGTCTTTGGTAATTTCGATATGAATATGGCTGGAACTACTGCTTTCACAGGGAACTTCAGTGACGGTGCCAATGCCATCACCGACCTGTACACTTTTTCCGACAGCGATATTTTCAGATTTTTCCACACCGTAATACCGACAGATAAATCCATCACGGTATTCCATCTCAATAAATTCACCATATAAATCATCTTCACCGATATCGGTCACTTTTCCGTTAGCTACAGAATATACAGTTTCCCCTTTTGATACAGCGTAATCAGTACCTTTGTGTAAACGCCAGTCTTTCAAGGTTTCAAAATAGACCAGTCGGTCTTTGGAAAATCCCTGAAGAACTTCTGTATTTTTGCCTGTAGGACTAAGGCGTTGAGGAGAATCCTGTTCTTTGTTTTCAATTCTGACAGTGGGGGGTTCAGTAGGTTGTTCTTTGCCGACACCGCCGATTTTGACTTCAGCCTGTTTGTTGACAGGTTCGCTGGAAGTGATAGCAATTTCGGGAGATTTGTTATTGTTGTTACCGTTCATATAGCTTTGCACATCGGCATAAGTGTACCACCCTGCCAGACCTATGGCACATACACAAAGTGCCAGCACGACATAAAAGCCTTTGGCATATTTATTTCTACTATTTTCACTTTCGCTATAAATTTCACTGTTCATAATTAACCTCCGTATGGATAGAATATTCTACGGATAGTGTGAACAACTGCGAGATAAATATACAGCTTTACAAAAATAATTTTAAAATTCAAGGGCTTTGCCTCTTGACCCTACCACTTTTGAAAAAGTGGATAAAACTTTTCTTCATTGTGTAAGCACGGTTATTTTTCTATAATGACAAATTACACATTTCAGAAAATAATGCCAACTGCTCATAAAAAAAAGGAGAGAAACACTCTCCGTTTTTTTATTGCTTAATTTTTCTTCTTTTTGGGTGAAACCCACATTACTATTGCCAGTGAAATAAGGGCAATTCCACCAATGACAACTACTGTACCTGTGAGTGTGTCCATTGTGATGACTGTCTTTCCCGGAGGAGGTGTTGTAGATGAACTGGTAGGGGGATTTGTCGGGGGTGCTGTGGGAGAATTGGTAGGGGGATTTGTTGGAGGTGTTGTGGAGGGTTCAGACGGCTTCTCTCTTTCGTTGACTGCTGTCAAAATGACAGGTTCACCCTCGTCTTTAACATACACTTCACCCTCAAGTTTTACTGTCCCTGTTGCATTTACATCAAAATTGATAACTTCTTTACTTAAAATAAAATCTTTGGGAGCTTTGACTTCGGTAAAACGATAATTGCCAAACAATAATTCCTGTATCACAATCTGTCCCTGTGCATTGGTGGTGAGTTCTTCAGAAAGCACTTTCCAGTAATAATTGCCACTACCATCTGTACCTTTCTCTGCATCAGACGGTAGTTTTCCTGAAAAGTCTTCCATATAATATTCTTTCTTCTCAAATTTGAAAACGGCTCCCTCAAGTGCTTTGTTGTCCTCGTCTACCTTATTCAGAACAACATCACACCTTTCTACTCCTACCGTGACCTTAGAAGAAGCATCTAAAGTGATTTTTTCTTCCCCATCAAGTGTGCGATAAGGCAATAATACAATAAACGGCGATATCTTAACAACGGTTTTGCCGTCTTTCTGGGCAATAACATACAATTTATCTAATACAGGCAACTGCATAGACGCACTGCCGTTTTTATCAATTGTGGTTTCTGTCACATTAGCCATAGCATGACTTTGAGCATAAGCCGAAAGCGTTTCTGATATCTCTTTGACTTCATGAGAATCCGCTATACCAATATCGTCCAAAGTTACTCCACATTCTTCAAATGCGGAATGGAGTACATAATTTTCTCCGTCATAATAACCTATCTCAAAGGCTTCCAGTATAATGCCCTCTGCCTCTGCGGAAAGTCCGTTGATATTGACCGTCCCCATTTTCTCCTCGTCCGCCGAAACACTCAACGAACAGAACAGTAAACAAGTCAATACCAAAAAAACAACTGATTTTTTTACTATATGTTTCACCATTTTAAACTATCCTCCTGCTCTATTGTCTGATGAAATTTTCATCGTTTTCTTTTTTCGCTTTTTGTCGGGAAACAACAATATTATAATAATCACCAACAATACAATACCTATGACAACTGTCGCACAATACCATATAATTGTCCTGAGCGGTAACTTTTTCTCGGATTCGTGAACAATGGGCCAGTAATCTGTGTTATCTATGGCTACTTCGGGATTGTGTACAATACGCTTTCCTCTAACAAGCAAACGATGGTCGTTGATACCGTATGGCGTACAGGTCAATAAAGTAATATAATCTTTCCCCTCTTCTATCTGAATATCGTCCTCCTCATATGGTAACACCACTTTAATCTGGTCTACCTGATATTCCAGTACTTTATCCAGTATGTGAATAAAAAACGAATCCCCCTTGGACATCTGGTCTAAATCCGTGAAGATTTCTGCTGTCGGCAAACCTGTATGTCCTGCCAGTAC
>CACYDZ010000163.1 GCA_902773265.1 uncultured Ruminococcus sp. | reverse complement strand
GTTGCTTTAAGTATGTGCTATTGTGTTCAGATATTGCAAAGCAAAAAGATAATTAAAGGCGTACTGTTGTGTTTCTTGTTGTTTATTGGTATGGTGAATTATTATTGTAATTTTTATACTGATTTTGTTCATTATCCTGATAAAAATGAGTTTTATCAGGAATTGACAGAGGAACTTTCAAAAGATGATATACAGTATATTTATGCCTATGAATGGGATATTGCTTATCCGATATACTGCTACTCTGATAATCGTATAAAGATAGGCATTTATGATAAGTTTTACGAAAACGGTCTGGTGAATCCGTTACAATGTCTGAAATGTGATTATGTATTTGAAGAAAAAAATCTTGACAAATCCTATCTGATATTTTCAGGCAACACTTTTGAGAGCTTAATGGATGAGCAGAAAAAAGAATTTGAGCAATTTCTTTCCCGATTGCAGTTTGTAAAAGAAGTCAACTATGAAAGAAGATGGTTTAACGAAAATGTAAAAATATACAAACCCCGAGAAGATATATTTTACAGAGAAACAAATGGAAGTTGAGAAAATATATGGGAATAATCAATATTTTAGACAAAAGCATAGCGGAACTGATAGCGGCAGGAGAAGTTGTAGAGAGACCGTGTTCAGTGATTAAGGAGCTGACAGAGAACGCCATAGATGCAGGAGCGACAGCCATCACAGTAGAGATAAAGAACGGTGGTGTCAAATATATACGGATTACCGATAACGGCGTAGGTATTGCGAGAGAAGATGTACCGAAAGCCTTTTTGCGTCATGCAACGAGCAAAGTCGGCAAAGCAGATGACCTTGACCATATTGGAACTTTAGGGTTTCGGGGAGAGGCATTAGCATCCATATGTGCAGTAGCCAAAGTGCAGATGATAACCCGACACAAAGAAGAAGAAACAGGTACATTATACGAAATTGAAGCCAGTGAAGAGCAAAAGTATGAAGAAGCAGGTTGTCCGCAGGGAACGACAATTATTGTGAAGGATATCTTTTACAATGTACCCGCCAGAATGAAATTTTTAAAAAAAGATGTTGCGGAAGGAAATGCGATAGCGAATATTATTGATAAACTTGCGATGTCACACAGTGAAGTAGCGTTTACCTTTATTCGTGACGGCAAGCAGGTATTAAAGACTTCAGGAGATAAGAAACTGAAGTCAGCGATATATGCTGTATACGGAAAAGAATTTGTCAGCAAATTAATACCGATGGAATATTCTTTCAACGGAGTCAGTATACAGGGTTATATCACTAAACCTGAATTTGGCAGAGTCAACAGAAATATGCAGAATTTTTTTATTAACGGCAGATATGTCAAATCCGTCACAGCAGGCAAAGCACTGGAGGAGGCTTACAAAGGCAGGATTATGGCAGGAAAATTACCGTCTTGTGTATTGCATATTACTTTGCCGCTGGAAAGTATAGATGTCAATGTACACCCTGCCAAGACAGAGATAAGGTTTGTCAATGAACGACCCGTTTTTGATGTTGTCTATCACGGAACAAAGACGGCATTACTCAGATATGATACGCCGAAAGAAATTGATTTAGAGAAACTTTCCGCCAATCATCTTGTCAGAAAGACCCCGTTTTGTTTTGAAAAGGAACAGCCACAGCAAATATCTACACCTCCCGTTCTCAGAACGGAGCGGAATATACCTGTTGAGAATATTTCCGACACTGATGAACCTGAAATTTTCACTCCCCCGAAAAGAATTTTTACGCCTCCTGTTTTCAAAGCAGAACAGTCATTAAAGTCTGTCAATTCCCCAAAAAATATTTCCGTTGATGGAGAACCTGATATTTTCGTTCCCGAAAAGACAATATCCCCATCTGAAACTATTCCCACAAATTCCGAATTTAAGGTATCTGTACCGGAGAAGAAAATCTCCATCAAAGAAAATTTACCCGCAAATTCCCCGTCACTTATTCCGAACGAACAAGAAACGACCGCACCACTTTCTGAAAAGCCACTTTCAAAAGACAATTCCCAGACTTTATTTCCAACGGAAAAAGAAGAATTACATTATTTAGGGGAGGCCTTTTCGACATACATCATGGTACAGAAAGGCAAAGACAAGATAGTATTTATTGACAAACACGCCGCACACGAAAGAATTATCTATGAAAGACTGAAAAAAGAACATGGCAAAGGGTATATGCAGGGGTTACTGACCCCGGTTATTGTCACATTGACAAAAGAAGAATATCCTGTTCTGATTGCGAACAAAGAGCGGCTTAAAGATTACAATTTTGATATTGACGATTTTGGTGACAGCAAGATAGCCGTGAGAGGAATACCACAGTATGTAGAGAACGGTGATATTGAAGATATGTTGGTAGAAATCGCTGACAACTTACTTAGCCATAAAAAAGACCTGAACACCGAACAAATGGATTGGGTTTATCATAGTGTATCGTGCCGTTCAGCGATAAAGGCGGGAAACAGAAATCACGAAATGGAGCTGATGGAAATTGCCCGTATCGTTGATGAAAATGAAGACATCAGATATTGTCCGCACGGCAGACCTGTTTGTTTTGTGCTGACAAAAAAAGAACTGGAAAGACAATTTGGCAGGGTGTGATATTTTGACAGCAGAAGAAAAAATACCATTGATAGTGATATGCGGAGCAACAGCGTCCGGAAAAACGGCATTGGGCATAGAACTGGCAAAGCTATTTAACGGAGAAATCGTTTCAGCAGATTCCATGCAGATATACAAAGGTATGACGGTAGCCACGGCGAAGCCGACAGCAGAAGAAATGCAGGGTATACCTCATCATATGATGGATTTTCTTTCTCCCGAAAGCAGTTACAATGTAGCAGAATATGTCAAAGAGGCAAAATCCATCATAGCAGATATTCATTCCAGAAAGAAAATGCCGTTGCTTGTAGGTGGTACAGGATTATATATTCAGTCTTTGGTAGAAAATATTTCTTTTGGAGAGATTAATGTTGACGAGAACCTCAGACAAGAACTTTATGACCGGTTGGAACGAGAGGGAGCAGAGAGTTTACTTCAGGAGTTGGCTGTCTTTGATGAACAGTCTGCCAGAAGAATAGGCACAGCCAATCAACGCCGACTGATAAGAGCCATAGAAATTTATTACACCACAGGCAGAACGATGACGGAATTTATTGAAAACTCAAAAAATGAGCCGTCGCCATATGAAGATGTACGCATAGGATTGACTTGTCAGGACAGGCAGAAACTATATGACCGAATTAACCATCGTGTAGACGAGATGATACAGAACGGACTGATTGACGAAGCGAAAGAATATTTGTCAAAGCATTATTCAAACACATCAGCGAAAGCGATAGGGTATAAAGAGCTGTCGCCTTATTTT
>CACYDZ010000162.1 GCA_902773265.1 uncultured Ruminococcus sp. | reverse complement strand
GGGCAAAGCCCCTTAGCAGGATTTTAAAGGGCGGCAGCCCTTTAATCGGCTAAAAAATCAAAACAAAATCTGCGTAAGCAGATTTTGTCATTTCGCCTGCTCAGGTAGAAAATTTGTAGATTATATCTTTGGTTTATTGCGTAAAGACCGATTTTGTGCTATGATATATACATGAATTATTCAGAGAACAGGAGTTGACGGTATAATGATTTCGGTAATAGATTACGGTGCAGGCAATTTGCAAAGTGTAGTCAAAGCACTGCATTATATAGGCTGTGAATGTGAAATTACCAACGACAGAGAAAAAATACTTTGTGCAGACGGAGCAATATTGCCCGGAGTAGGGTCATTCGGGGACGCTATGGACAGTATGAGAAACTGCGGTGCTGACAGAGCGGTCAAAGAATTTATTCAGACGGGAAAACCGTTTTTAGGTATATGTCTGGGATTGCAACTGTTGTTTGAAAAAAGTGAAGAAAGTCCCGGTGCGACAGGTCTCGGACTACTGAAAGGAACTATCCGTAAAATTCCCAACGCTGATGGCACGCTTAAAATTCCGCATATGGGCTGGAACTCTCTGGATATCAGAAAACATGACGGTCTTTTTACCGATATTCCCCAAAATGCCTATGTATATTTTGTTCACTCCTATTTCCTGAAAGCGGATAGTCCCGATATTGTTTCCTCACAGACAGAATACGGTGCTGTCATTGATGCGTCCGTACATTTTCGGAACATTATGGCAACACAGTTTCACCCTGAAAAAAGTGGCAAGGTTGGATTGCAGATGTTGAAAAATTTCAAGAAGATGTGTGATTAAGCAAAATTTGTTTCACGAATTTTGCTTTGAGTTTTTAGCCGATTAAAGGGCGTTGCCCTTTAAAATCCCACGAGGGGCGTTGCCCCTCGACCCCACAAGCCTTTGAAAAGGCTTGTCCGAAACTTTTAATTGTCAAAGCTGAACCTCAGTTAAACGCTCCAAACGAAGTGAGCCGAAAAAGTTTTTTGTCCACTTTTTTCAAAAAAGTGGCAGATTCCAAAGGCGGAACCTTTGGACAGAATTTTTAAGGATTGGGAACACAGACACTGTGTGGCAGTTCTTAAACAGAGGTTCGGGGGACAGCGTTTCCGACATAACAGGAGGATAGGAAAAAATGTACGCAAAAAGAATAATTCCGTGTTTAGATGTCAAGAACGGCAGGGTAGTCAAGGGAACAAGTTTTGTCAATCTGCGTGACGCAGGCGACCCTGTGGAATGTGCCATCGAATATGACAGACAGGGTGCTGATGAACTTGTCTTACTGGATATCACCGCCTCATCAGATGCAAGAAATATCATAGTCGATATTGTCAGCAGAGTGGCAGACAGTATTTTTATTCCGTTTACGGTCGGCGGTGGGATAAGAACCGTAGATGATTTCACCGGTATTCTCCGTGCAGGAGCGGATAAGGTCAGTGTCAATTCGGCGGCGATAAAAAATCCCGACTTAATCAATGAAGCAGCCTATAAATTCGGCAGTCAGTGTGTGGTGACGGCTATAGATGCCAAAAGAAACGGTAACAGCTGGGAAGTCTATATCAACGGCGGTCGTATACCGATGGGTATAGATGCGGTAAAGTGGGCGGTAGAAGCCGAAAAGCGTGGAGCAGGCGAAATATTGCTGACCAGTATGGATTGTGACGGTCAGAAACAAGGCTATGATTTGGAACTGACAAGGGCAGTATCGGAAAGTGTAGGAATACCTGTCATAGCGTCGGGAGGAGCAGGAGCGTTGTCACACTTCAAAGACGCATTCACCGTAGGTAAGGCAGACGCTGTACTGGCGGCTTCACTTTTCCACTTCGGGGAAATTCCCATACCAACACTTAAAGCGTATCTCCGTACAGAAAACATCTCTGTACGATAAATGTTGACAATGACATGGTTTCTTTTTTACAAAATAAAAAGAAACCATGTCATTTTTGTGAAAATAAAGGTAAAAATCAGAAATTTGTGATAAATCAACAAGATATTCTGTCGATTATATTTAAAATTTTCTGTAAATTTTGAAAAATCCCTCAGAAAACAATTTGCTATTCAGATAATTTGTGCTATAATGTTACTATGTGCATTTGTATAGTAAAGGATTATCGGCTGAAATTATGACGGATTTACATTCTCATGTTCTTTATGGTGTAGATGACGGTTCAGAAGATTTAGAGATGTCACTGGAAATGTTGCAGATGGCAAGTGATAACGGTACGCACCATCTGGTATTGACACCACATTGTAATGTACCGGACGGTTATCTGAATTATATGAGTTCCACCATTATAGGAAGATATGAAAAAATTAAGCAGGAAGTGGAAAGACGCCATATCAATATTCAGGTATATCTTGGTATGGAAGTGTATGCCAGTGACGATGTAGACGAACTGGTGAAGGCAGGAGAAATCATTCCGCTCAACAAGACAAGAAATTTATTGATAGAATTTGCTTTTGAAGAAGACCCGATGTGGGTGAGCTATGTACTGGAAAAGGTACAGAGAGTGGGACTGACCCCCTTACTGGCACACCCTGAACGGTATGTTTTTGTGCAGAATTTTCCGTATATGGTACATGACTGGATAAGAAGCGGATGTCTGATTCAGGTAAACAGAGGCAGTATTGTCGGCAGGTTTGGACAGATAGTAGAGGAAACTGCACATTTCCTGATAGAACATGGATTTGTTCATGTTATTGCCAGTGATGGACACAGACCTTATGCTCGTACACCTATCCTTAGTGACGCTTATGACTGTGTGGTGGATTATTACGGACATATGACCGCTGACCGCCTGTTCAAGATAAATCCCAGACGGTTGCTGAATAATCAGAGAATTATCAGTGGTAGTCGTCACAGCGGATATGACCACCACCGACCATATCCCAGACATGGTGAGTTTGAGGAATAAGGCTTTCAAGGAGTAATTTATGAAATCGGATTTTAAAAGGAAATTTATTTCAGGTTTTATAGAGTTTACCACATTTTTTCGTCTGGTATCAGTAAGACGGGTTATTTTTACTACATTTTTTGTTTTAGCAGTAGCCTTTGGGTTATTCTATTACAACAGAACCAAATTGATGAAAAAAGTCAATCCGCCTGTAATTACTTTTTCGGATAAATATAAGACAAATGTCAGTGTCAAAGTGACCAATACGGAATTGCTTAATGGTGTTATGGCAACTGATGTGGAAGATGGGGATATTTCATTGGATATTATCGTTGAAAGTGTTTCCAATATGGTATTGGAAAACGAAGACGGTACAAAAATCAAAGGTGTAGAGAGAGATGTCACCTATGCCGTATGTGATTCAGACAACAATGTTACCAAAGCTACCCAAAGAATCAGGTATACCGATTATAAACCTCCCGTCATTGCACCGTTGGAAAAAGTACCCACAATAAAGGAAAAACGATATTCCAGCGTTATTGCTTGTTTTAAGGCAACAGATGTGATTGACGGAGATATCAGTGAGATGTTGAAAATTGAATCATTGGATTCCAGTACAGATAATATCAGAAGAGGTGTTTTTCCCGTAGTGCTTTCGGTGACCAACAGTTGCGGAGATAAAGTGTACTATAATACGGTAGTAACGCTGATAGAGTAAAGGAGATGTATCCGCTTTTATGGAGAGTAATACAACAACATCATCAACAGAGGAAAGTCAGGTAATTAAAGATGCGGGGCGAAATTATTCTTTTGATTTACGCAGTACCATCAAAGATGTTGTGCGTAAATGGAATATCATTCTGATTGTAGGTGTTGTGTGTGCGGCGGCGGGATTTGTATACGGTACAGAAACCTATCAGCCGATGTATACAGCATCAACTACTTTTCTGGTCAAGAACAGTAATGATACGGTTAATATTTATGCCAATCTGGAAGCGTCTATGGATTTGGCAACCAGTCTGAAAATCGTGTTTGATACGACACAGTTGCAGACAAGAGTAGCAGAAGAAATGGGATATAAGACATTTCCGGGACAGCTGAATTGTGGTATTGTCGACCAGACCAATATTATGTCACTGAATGTGACATCAGATTCCCCGATGAAAGCCTATGAGGCACTCAATAAAGTGCTGGATACTTATCCTGTATTTACGAAAAATTATATCAGTCGTGTGATTATCAAGCCACTGAATGTCGCACAGGTGCCGACATTTCCTATCAATGTTTCTTCCGCTAACACACTGGCAATAGAGGGATTTGGTATGGGTATAGCAGCAATGATACTGTTATATGCGGTAAAATCGTTCTTTAAAGACACTATCAAAAAAGAAACGGATATTGAGAAAAAACTCAACATAAAAAAGCTGGTATCTATTCCCAGACAAAAGAAAAAATTTACATTCAAGGAAAAACTCAAAGGAACGAAAAAGTCCTTGTCATTGATGAACCCTGTTATTGGGTTTGCCTTTCGAGAAGCGTTCAAAAAATTACGGCGGCTTATTGTTTCTGATGCACGAAATAATAATCATAAAATTTATTCTGTCACCAGTTCACTGGAAAATGAGGGTAAAACGACTATTGCGGTCAACCTTGCTTTGGATTTAGGGAAGATGGATTATAAGGTACTGCTCATTGATGCTGACCTTAGAAAACCGGCTGTTTCCAAGTTTTTACAGAAACCCATTCCCAAAGGAGAAACGGTTATTGATTTTCTTATGGGGCATTGTCGTCTTTCGGATGCTTACCACTATGATGAAATTCTGAAAATTACCATTATGGGCTGTGGTAAAGGTACACCGAGAGCAAATGAACTTATTACGGGTGAAAAAATGAAGTATCTGTTAGATACGGCAAGAAAAGATTTTGATTATGTAGTAATGGATACACCGCCGTTAGGATTTGTTGCTGATGCAGAGGATATCATTAAAATCAGTGATGCGGTGATGTTGGTTGTCAGGCGTGATATTGCTACAGCGATTACCATCAATGACAGTATTGACCTTATGTTGGATACAGGAATGCCTGTATTAGGGTGTGTATATAATGATGCTGAAACTGTTGCTTTAACGGGCGGTGCATTATACGGTAAGTATACTTATGGCTATGGTGGTTATGGTAAATATGGCAGTTATGGTAAATACGGCAAATACGGTGGTTATGGTAAGTATGGTGCTTATGGTGGCTATGGTAAATACGGTGCTTATGGCGGTTATGGTAAGTATGGGTCTTATGGTGGCTACGGTAAATATTCCGATGATTAATTCTGTCATGTATATTGACAAAATCTGCTTACGCAGATTTTGTTTTGAATATTTCGCCGATTAAAAGGCCTGGTTCTTTAAAATCCTACAAGCCTTTGAAAAGGCTTGAACGAAACTTTTAATTGTCATAGCTATAAGTTGTTTTTTCGATAGACTTTTGTTAATGAAAAGATTTCAGATTGCTTAAAGAAGGGAACATTGGAATTTATGAATAATAGCAATACAGTCAATAATCAAAATCAGGACAATGCTTTTAGTCAGATGTTCTCTAATGTTACTCCTATGGACATTCTGAAGAGAATGGCAACCGGACTGAAAGGAATGTGGTGGCTGATTCCGATAGTAGCGGGAATTTTAAGTCTGGGATTTGTCATGTATGCTTATAAGAATTATACGCCGACTTACAGTGCTTCAGCAACTGTTTCTGTTTTTCCGAAAAGTTCAACCATTTCGTCCTATTCTTCAGGAACACCGTCCGAACAACTTGACAAAACTTTTGCGTATGTCATTACCAGTTCACAGCTGTCAGCGATTATGGGACAGGATTTAGGAACAGGTTATGTACCGGGAACAGTATATGCCAGTAAAATGGAAGGTACAGGATTTTTTACCATCGTTGCTACTTCCAACAGCTACGAAATGGCTTATCAGATACTGAAATCAGCTATCAATAATTATTCACAGGTAGCGGAGTATATTGTCGGAGAAACGGAAATGGTTATCATCATTCCGCCTACGGCAAATTCTGAACCCATCAATAAAATCACTTACAGAGTTTATGCTCTTGAGGGAGCAGGTATTGGTATTGCGGCAGTATTGTTATTGGCAACAATGATAGAAATGCTGAACTTTACGGTAAGAAGTCCTGATGATGTGGAAAAATTACTCAACACCCGAAAAATCGGTACAGTTGTCAAGGTTATCAATAAACGAAGCAGTCGTGTATCCAACATTGTTTCGCTGGACAGTCTTCATGTTGACGCACGCTTTAAAGAAGCTATTCTTTCTTTGCGAAACAGTATTATGAATGAGTGTGAAGAAAAGGGAATTAATTCTTTTGTGATTACCAGTACAGGTGCAGGTGAGGGTAAGACCACCTTATCCTCTAATCTGGCGATTGCTTTTGCGAAAAAACATTATAATACCATCATTATTGACTGTGACTTGCGACACCCATCATTACGGGGACAGTTTGTTATTGCGGAAGATGAAAATGAATTAGGGATAGTTGATGTTATTACAGGCAGATGTACACTGGAACAGGCTTTGGTGAGAATGAAAAAAAGCGGACTGTATGTTTTGCCGGGAACTATTCCCGTTGAAAACGCTGCGGAACTGGTAGGCAGTCGACAGATGCACGATTTGATAAAAGCTCTGGAATCTATGTTTGACTATGTTATTATAGATGCACCGCCCGTTGGTATTGTGGCAGACGCTCTGGAATTTAGGGATTATGTCGGCGGAGTACTGTTTGTCGTCAGACAGGATTATATCAAGGTCAACCGTATTAAAGAAGCTATTATGGAATTTGGTTCCAGCAAGATAGATATTTTCGGTTGTGTTTATAATATGGCATCAGGCATTTTCGGAACAAAAGGCTATGGTCGTTACGGTCGTTATGGCTACGGTTATGGCAGTTATAAAAAATACGGCAAGTACGGTAAATACGGTAAGTACGGTAAATACGGCAAATACGGTTACGGCTATGGCAGTTACGGTAAGTACGGCGATAAAAATTCCAAAGGTTACGGCGATTACGGAGATAAAGATTCCAAAAGCTATGGAAATTACGGCAGTTATGGTAATTACGGCAACTATGGGGATAGTGAAGCCAAAGGTTACGGTAATTATGGTAACTATGGAGATTATGGTAATTACGGCGATTACGGTAATTATGGAGATTCTGGCAGTTACGGTAATTATGGTGACTATGGTAATTATGGTGATTACGGTAACTATGGAGATTCGGGAAGTTACGGTAATTACGGCGACTATGGTAATTACGGTGACTATGGTAATTATGGCGACTATGGTAACTATGGAGATTCGGGCAGTTATGGTAACTATGGCAGTTACGGTAATTACGGTGATTATGGTAGTTATGGTGACTATGGTAATTACGGTAACTATGGAGATTCAGGCAGTTACGGTAACTATGGTAACTATGGTAACTATGGTAACTATGGGGACTATGGTAACTACGGAGATTCAGGCAGTTATGGAAACTATGGCAGCTATGGAAACTATGGCAACTATGGAGATTCGGGAAGTTACGGTAATTACGGCAGTTATGGAAGCTATGGCAGTTATGGCAGTGGCTATGGTGATTACGGCAGTTATGGCAGTTCGGGTCATCATCGCCGTCACCACAGACATTATGACGAAATGACAGATTATGGCGAAAGAATTGTCAAGCTGGAACTTGAGGAGAACAGGGTACATGATGAAGAAGTGAACAATACGCCGGCAGAAATGACCCCCTCAGACAATACCCCTCAGACAGATACAATCCAGACTTCTCAAGAACCTGTTATTAATACGGAAAAACAACCACAAACTGCTGATATTCCTCAAACGAGTCAGGAACCTGTTATCCATACAGAGAAACAAGAACCTGTTATCCATACAGAGAAACAAGAACCTGTTATCCATGCAGAGAAAACAAAGAAACAAGAACCTGTTATCAATACGGAAAAACAAGAACCTGTTTCAAAGGGCAGACCAAAAGCTAATGCCACATCAAAGAAATCAAAGGCTAAGAAATCTGTATCAGCCGATAAACCGCAGACCACTGCCACATCAGAACAACCCAAATCCATCACGAATACGGTAACACCCTCAACAGATACCAGACCACAGACAAATACTTCACCCAAAAAATCAAAAACGAAGAAATCTGTATTGGCAGATAAACCACAGATGACTGCCACACCAAATCAACCCGAACCCATCACGAATACGGCAACAACTTCAACAGACACGAAACCACAGGAAAATACTCCGCCAAAGAAACCAAAATCTGCTTTTGGTATAAAACTGCCGTTCTTTAACCGCAAACCCAAAACAGATGATACTCCACAAAAACAACCGTTTGAATCGAAAATCAATACGGATTTGACAGTTTCAGATGATAATGTGGTAACGATTGCCGATTACAGTTCTCAGGAAAAAATTACCCTGCCTGTATTTGAAAATATTGTTGTCCGTCCGACTGAACCGCTGTCAGATGACGAAAATGCTATCACGATTGCTGATTATCATTCGCAGAAAGAAAATGCCGAAATCTTACAGGAAACACCGCCAAAGGAAAAGAAATCCGGAAAAAAACGAAAAAAATAATGCGTAATTTTCTATGATGACAAATTACGCATGACAAATTACACATGACAAAAGGGGTTGTAGTTTTTGTTACGACGGATAATTAATTTTCTCATCAACATTTTAGCTGTATCAGGAACATTGATAGTGATTATACTGGTACTGTTTTCCGATATGATTCTGGAAATAAAAGACACGGGAACAACCATCATGTCATCAAACAAATCCGTCAATGTGGAATTTGATACTGACCCTTTGGTTATCAACAGTAGCGAAGTCGATTTTATGAGGGGAGTAAAGGCAACAGATGAAGAGGGTAATGATGTAAAAAATAAACTCAGTTCATCAGTTGTCAATGAGGACAACAAAAAGTATATTGTCTACAGTATCAACGGCAGTCAGTACGAATTACAAAACTTCAAACGAGGTCTGAGGATTTATAATTATCGTCTGCCTACCATAAAAATATTGAAATCCAGTTATACCTGTGATATCAACGAAATTGATGAATATATCAAAACGCTGATTACTGACGGACAGATTTCGGGTGATGACGGTATCGGCAACGATATTTCCACAGGAATTTATCGTGACAAGAACGCTTTGCAGATTACAAAGGCAGGCAGTTATGATATTCCGCTGATTTTGAATAATGTTTTCGGCGATGAAGCCAGAAACACACTCCGTCTTAAAGTGACAGGCAAGCTCTATACCGTAAAGGTCAAGCTGACTACCGAAACGACTACTATCCGTAAAAACAGCCGTTTCTCTCCTACTTCCTATATCGCTTCCGCTACCGACAGTGACGGTAATGATATCCTCAATCAGATTATTTACAGAAGTGAGGTTGACCTTACCAACGAGGGCAGATACAAGGTTTATTACTATGTTGTTGGTGCAGGTGATGAGGACGACCCTGTGGCTACTCTGACGGTTGTTGTCACCGCTTGATTTAAGGACTGTCGCTCTTAAAAATCCTGTATTGTCAAAATTTGCTTTCGCAAATTTTGGATTTTCTTGGGGAGTTAAAGGGCTGCCGCCCTTTAAAATCCCGCCCACTTTTTTGAAAAAAGTGGACAAAAAACTTTTAATTGTCACCGCTGAACCGTTGATAAACATTCCGAACGAAGTGAGCCGAAAAAGTTTTTGTCGAACTTTTTTCAAAAAGTTCGTGGGGTCAAGGGGTGAAACCCCTTGTGGGATTTT
>CACYDZ010000161.1 GCA_902773265.1 uncultured Ruminococcus sp. | reverse complement strand
TATTTTTTTGATTAAAGGGCGTTGCCCTTTAAAATCCCACAAGGGGCTTTGCCCCTTGACCCCATTGGTATTTTTTTGATTAAAGGGCGTTGCCCTTTAAAATCCCACAAGGGGCTTTGCCCCTTGACCCTACAACTTTTTGAAAAAAGTTGACAAAAACTTTTCATTGTCATAGCTATACAAAGCAAAACTATAAAAGTTTTTGTCCACTTTTTGAGGGAGAGTGGGCAGGATTTTAAAAGCGACAACCCTTAAACTTATTCTACTTCAATTAATTCAGCGTCAGCTTTTCGGATAGAAAGTTCATAGCCACGCACTTTCAGTTCGATAGGGTCGCCAAGCGGTGCTACCTTTCTGACAAAAACATCTGTTCCTTTGGTAATGCCCATGTCCATAATGCGACGCTTGACTGCACCTTCTCCGTGCAATTTGACCACTTTTGCGGTCTGTCCTATGGCAACATCTTTGAGTGTTTTCATTTTTACTTTTCCCTCACTTATACCATGATTTTTCTTGCCATATCAGCACCTAAAGCAACTCTTGAACCCTTTACCCCGACAATCACATTTTCACCAAGTGTATTGATGAGTGTTACCTGAGAGCCTGTCGTAAAGCCAAGGTCTTCCAGATGTTTTTTCACTTCAGAGTTTCCGCTGATTTTTAGAATCGTATGTTCTTTCCCACTGTCTGCAAAACTTAACGGCATCATAGCTAATCCCCCTTTTTGTCTGATACAGCATTAGTAAGCCTATGCTAACTTACCACACAGTTTATCACAGCTAACCTCATTTGTCAAGTTATGTCTGTTGTTTTTGTGATTTATACTATTTATTTTTTAAAATTAAAAACAAATTTATATAATTAAAATAGTTTTCTGCTTATCAAAAGTGAAATTAACCAAAATATTTCAGGATATTTGTTTCAAGCGTAAAAATCTGATTTTTGTTTTTTGTGTTATTGCGATAACGGTTAAAATATTGTATAATAAAATTGTAGATTACATATTGTGATATTCTTAAAGGAGGAAAATCAAATGAAAAAATTCATCAGTACAGTATTGTCAGCACTTACAGCAATGTCTGTATTCAGCGTTGCCACCGTACCTATGGTGAGTGCTGCCGATACGCCAAAAGCAACCATTCATGTCAGCGATTTTATGGGAGCTGCCTATGACCGCCACAAGACCACGCAATCACAACTTAACGGAAAATCTACCGGCAGAGGAGATTATCAGTTTGAAGTCGGCGATTTGGTCAATGTTACCGTTTCGTACCAGTGTGGTAATCCCAGTGCGATTTCAGGTTTCATGGGTTACACTTTCATCAATCAGACCACTGCCAATGCAACTTCATCACAGGCATTCAGCAGTGACACCAGTGCTTCCAACAATACAATGGTATTAAGCGACCAGTATTACAAAGCACCTGATTATGAAGCAGGCACTTACATTATCACGCATACAAAAGGTATGTTGATGGCATTCCCCGAAACAGCTTCTGCCTCAAGTGATGCGGCAAAGGATAAAGTTGCCTACACTGCCAGCATAGGGGCAAAAACGGGCATGAAAATTTCAACCATGAGCAAAATGGTGAGTTTTACCGTGCTTATCAAACAGGCAACCGATTGTTATCTGTATTCTGCCATTGAGGACGCTGTTGATACAACAGATGATGTTAATTCTGTACCTACTAAAATCTCTGTCAAAACAACACTGGAAAAAGTAGGACATCTGGATACTTCCGTTGCTACTGTCAGTAAGAGTTGTCAGGTAAACAAGGGTGATGTTCTGGTCTATAATGTAAAAGCAAAATCCAGCAGTAAAGTCGGTGCTTTTGCCATCACCACCTCCTATAATTCATCAGAATTTAAACTTTTCACCGATTACAGTAAGGACGGTGTCAATACTATCGTGGCTTCTCAGGGCGGTAAAGAAAGCGTCAATACCGCAACCGCAGGAAAAATTGTTGTCAAAGCAACTGCTGCAAGTACTACACCATACGATATTTCTTCCCTTACCAACCTTGTCACGATAAAATTTGTCGCTTTGAAGAGCGGTACATTTACGGTTTCCTCAACACTGGATTCTATCGTTGACAACAACAACAAACCGATTACTTACGGCGGAACAAAACTGACCATGAGTAATACTTCTTCCATTACTGTTGTAGATACAGACAGAGTAGGTGCTGTCAGTAAGAGTGTCTTTGTGAAAAAAGGTGATGTCGTTGTCTATGTTGTCAAGGCAAAGAGTACCAGAAAATTCCAGAGTTATCAGATGGTCACCACTTACGACAAATCCGCTTTCAAACTTTACACCGATTACAGTAAGGACGGTGTTTCCACGCTGAAACTCAAACAGAACGGTACAGAAAGCGTCAATACCAAGACAGCAGGTACAATTACCGCTACGGTAACCGCTCCAAGTGGTTCATTGTATGATGCAAAAGAAACGGTCAACCTTGAAATGGTAAAACTTGTCGCTCTCAAAGACGGTACATTTACCTTATCCGCTACCATCAAGAGTATGAAAACCAGCAGTGGTGAGGAAATGCCGAAAACCAGTGTCAAATTTACCAATACCAGTTTCCTTATGACCTGATGTATCATTTCTGAAGCAAATTTTAACAGATTTTAATGGTATTATTTGTGTAATCTATTACTATACAAAATACCATTTTACTGTTATAATAATTCTGATAATTTGTGCCTGTCTTTAAGACAGGTACAAATTATCAGTATATGGCACTACTTTTAAGAAAGAGAGGATTTACAAAGAGATGAATGAGAAAACAAGTTTCCGCAAGAAAGTTGTGGCAATTGCTCTTACGCTGGCAATGACAACCTCAATGACAGCATTGGCAACAACATCAGGCGTTTCTGCGGTAACAAAAACAACAACTACTTCACAGGCAACAGCAAAAACTACCAGTCAGTCAGGCAGTCCCTCTGATTTTTCGTGGGATAATGCAACGGTCTACTTTTTGCTGACCGACCGTTTCTACAACGGTGACACAAGCAACGACCACGCTTATGGTAGAGGTCTTACTAAAAGCGGCAGTGTTGCTAACTATGACCAGTACGGTGCTTTTCAGGGCGGTGACTTTGCCGGTATCACCAAGAAAATCAAAGAAGGTTACTTTGATGACTTAGGTGTTAATGCCATCTGGCTTTCCGCTCCGTACGAACAAATTCACGGTTATTGTGTAGGTACAGACGGTGACAGCTTTGCTCACTATTCCTATCACGGCTACTATGTTCTTGACTATACTGAAGCAGACAAAAACTTTGGTACAAAAGAAGAATTTAAAACAATGGTAGATACCGCTCATCAACACGGTATTCGTATCGTCATGGATATCGTTATGAACCATGCAGGTTATAACACCATTCAGGATATGAGTGAATTTGGTTTCGGTGAACTCAAAAGCGGTTGGGAAGATTATTACTATGCTCACAGCAATATCAATAATACCAGTTATCATGGCTTTATCAATTATGACTCCAGTGCAGGGTCAGCATGGGCAAAATGGTGGGGTCCCGACTGGATTCGCTGCGGACTTCCCGGCGGTTACAAAGAGGGCAGTGGTGATGTAGAAGGGTCTTTGGCAGGACTTCCTGACTTCAAGACAGGTGACTCAACCAAAACAAGTATTCCTCAGTTCCTTAAAACGAAATGGAGTAAAGAGGGTACTCTCAGTTCTAAAACTTCCAAATACGCAAGTTCTGATACCGTAACAGGCTATATCTCTACATGGCTTGCGGAATGGGTAAGAGAATTTGGTGTAGACGGTTTCCGCTGCGATACCGCTAAACATGTTGAAAAGTATGCCTGGAAAACATTGAAAGACAAGTGTGTTGCTGCTCTCAAAGAATGGAAACAGGCTAATCCTTCCAAAGCAATGGATAACGCTGATTTCTGGATGACAGGTGAACATTTCGGTCATGGTGTAGGCAAAGATTCTTACTATACCGAAGGCGGATTTGATTCCATGATTAACTTTGAATTTGCTCCGGCAGTCAACAGCAGTAACATTCCGGGTGCAGGTTCTGTTGATGCTACTTACAGCAGATATGCAAACTCTATCAATAACGACAGCAGTTTCAATGTATTAAGTTATATTTCCTCACATGATACCGTTCTGGCACGAGGCGACAGAAAATATGCAGGTTCATTTATGCTCATGCTTCCCGGTGCTGTACAGATTTATTACGGCGATGAAACCAGCAGACCGCTTGTTGACAGCAAATTTGCCAGCGTTGACCCCGGTGCAGGACATCAGTACAGAAGTTTCATGAACTGGAGTAATATGGACAGTGCTACATTGGCACACTGGCAGAAAGTCGGTAAATTCCGTAGCAATCATGTTGCGGTAGGTGCAGGACAACATCAGGTTATTTCCGCTTACAGTTCAAGCACAGGTTATACATTCTCCAGAACATACGATAAAGGTGGCGTTACTGACGCTGTTATCGCTACATTGTTTGCTCCGGCAAATACTTCTATTACGATTGATGTTTCTTCCGTATGGTCTAACGGTGCAAGCGTTACCAATGCTTATGACGGCAAGACAGCTACTGTTTCCAATGGTAAGGTTACTTTCAACAGTGGTGCTAACGGCACAATCCTTCTTGAAGGTCCTCAGTCCAGCGTATCCGCTTCTCTGACAAGTTCAACAGGCAGCAATTCCTTTGAGGGTACCTGCACACTTACCCTGAACCTCAAGGGTGCTACATCCGCAAAAGTTTATGTTGACAACGCTTCCGCTATCACTGTAAAGAACGGCGGTACATTTACTATCGGTGCGAACACTCCCGAAGGCGGTACGGTAAAGGTAAGAGTTGTTGCTACTGACGGTACGGATACTGTAGACAAAACATTTACCTATAATAAGGCTGACCCCAACGCAAAAGTTATGCTTTATTTTGACAATACTTCTTATAACTGGAGTACAGTAAATGCTTATGTCTATGATGAAAGCGGTGCATCAGTCATTGAAAATGCAAAATGGCCCGGTGCGACAATGACCAAAAATACTTCTTCGGGTCTGTATGAACTGGAAGTTCCTGAAAATCTCCGTGGAGCTGAAGCAAGAGTTATCTTCTCCGCAGGCGGTTCGGCTTCACAGCGTTATCCTGCCGATATGCAGCCCGGTCTTAAAATCGGCGGAAAATCACACAAATTCTCCGCCGGCAACACTTGGGAAGAATATACCTCTCAGCAACAACCTACTCAACCTCCTACACAGAAACCTACCAATCCGCCTACATCAGCTAACACTATCAAGATTACTCTCGGCGATGTTACCAAAGACGGTAAAGTAACTCTGACAGATGTTTTACAGGTACAGAAAGCACTGGCAGGCAGTGTTACTTTCAATGCCGAAAAGAAAATCCGTGCTGATGTCAACGGTGACAAGAAAGTTACTCTTCAGGATGTTACCTTGATTTTGAGATATCAGGTCGGCTATTCCGATAAATACGGCATTGGTACACAGAAGTATGTAGACAGCACAACTTCAGTTACTATTGGATAATGGAGAAAACTGTATAAAACTTTCCCTCTTGTCGTTAACGACAAGAGGGAATTTTCTGTTTTAACTAAGTATCGGAGGTGACAATTAAAAGTTTTGTCCACTTTTTCAAAAGTGGTAGGGGTCAAGGGGACAAAGTCCCCTTGTGGGATTTTTAAGGGCAAAGC
>CACYDZ010000160.1 GCA_902773265.1 uncultured Ruminococcus sp. | reverse complement strand
TAAATAGAAAAATAACAATAAAAAATAAAGGAAAAAAATCTGTTATTTTGAATGATATGCGGAATGTATAAAATACATTTTTTTTCCTGTTTGAATTCTTATAAAAAAGTATGATGTTATCAAAAATATAAAAAGCTACCGTATTGCATGCAAAAAGGACGTAAAACGATGTTTATACCGTAAATCCTTTAAATACTGCATTTTTTAACAGAACAATATTCTGTTAATATTGCAATATATAAAAGAGATGACTATAATTATAAACAGAACAATGTTCTGTTTAATGAGGAGAATGGGTATTATGAAATTTAATGTCGGTTTTTATGATTTTAATGCAGATACGGGAATGAATTTTCAATTAAACCGTTTCTATTCCATGGGAATTCTGGACTACGAAGAAGTGAAAGAAATCGGGCAAAAAGCGGATGATTTTGAGAAGTGGATTTCGCTGTTTACAGAGAAAGGAAAAGAGGAAGAAATTAAAGGAAATCATCTGAAAGCAGCACTGTGTTACAGGGCTGCACAATTCTATACATTAAACACAAAAGAAGATGAAAACGGACATAATTTAAAACGTGAATTATATGAAAAATGTATGGAACAATATGATGCACATTATCGCTCTGTTGATGCAATTCAATATGTCCGTATTCCGTTTAAAAACGGCTATTTGCCGGTGTATTATGTAAAGCCTGAGAACCCGAAAAGTGTCATTGTTTTACATGGCGGCTATGACAGTTTGATCCAGGAATTTTTGGAGTTTCTTGTGTATTTCGGTGAACTCGGATATGAGGTATATTTCTTTGAAGGACCCGGACAAGGTGAAGTATTGATGCGTTGCGGAATACAAATGACACCGCATTGGGAACACTGTACTTCTGTTGTTTTGGATCATTTCAACTTAAACAATGTGACATTAATCGGTGTATCTTTGGGAGGTTATTTAGCCCCTAAAGCAGCAGTCTATGACAACAGAATTCAAAGGGTTGTCATGTTTGATTTGATCTATGATTTCTATGGTGCAATCACAAATAAAATGGGTGAAAAGAAAGCAAAGTTTTTTGATTACATGACTGCGCATCCCCGTAATATTCTTTGGAAGTGGTTAGATAAAAAATTAAATGAAAACTACTTTATGAAGTGGCTGCTCGGACAGGGATATGCAATCTATGAAAATGTTCATACACCATGTGAGTATTTCAACTGTATTAAGCAATACAACACCCGTGAATTATCCTCTCACATCAAACAAGATGTACTTGTACTTGCAGGAGAAGCAGATCTGTATACAATTTATTATGAAGATCAGTTGAAGGCATTAACGAATGCAAGAAGTGTAACCGGACGTCTTTTCACAAAAGAGGAGTGTGCGGATCATCATGGTCAGATCGGTAATGTACAGCTTGTTCTGGATACAATCATGAATTGGATAGAGGAAAAGACAAATGGCGAGGAAAGCGGTAATTGAAGGCGGAAAAAGAGATGAAATAATAAAGGCTGCGGAAGAATTGTTTTTTACGGATGGCTTTGAAAAAACAACGGTAAGAAAAATACTGGAAAAAGTAGATGGGGAAGTAGGCATGTTCTACCATTACTTCAAATCCAAGGAAGAACTCTTTGATGTGGTGACGGATCGTTTCTTCAGGCAGTATGAAACAGATTTTAACGCAATGGTGCAATATGTAGATACAGTGGAAGAATTTGCGGAACTGTTTTTATCCTTGTTTGAAGCATCGATGAAAAGATATGCGAAAATCGAAAACAATATGCACTGGACAGTACGCAGTGCCTTTCATGAAAGAACGTTACGTTCTTTGATTCCTACCGCAGAAAAACTGCTGGAGCAGTTCGGGTATGACGGCAAGTATCCGATCGATATCGCTGCCGGAAAAATAACAGCTGATGTTTCCTTTGCGATCCATTCCAAAAGCTTTCAGAAGATGACAAAAAAGGAAAGAAAAAATCTGCTGATGAATCTGATTAAAGATAATCTGGTATAAAAGAAAAAAGCTTCATACGAAGCTTTT
>CACYDZ010000159.1 GCA_902773265.1 uncultured Ruminococcus sp. | reverse complement strand
TCAAAAGTGGTAGGGGTCAAGGGGACAAAGTCCCCTTGTGGGATTTTTAAGGGCAACGCCCTTAAACTCCCCGAGAAAATCCAAAATTTGCGTAAGCAAATTTTGACAATACAAAGGTTCGAAAAAAAAACTCCCCCGACAACATAAAATCAGATGAGTGTTACATTTTCTGTAAATACCCATCTGATTTTGCTTTTAATGGATTGTAAAAAAAGAAAATTTGTTATATAATAATTCAGGCTTGAACGCCTTTGGCAAGCGTATCACCGTTTTTTTCAAAGTTTTCAAGCGGTCTGATTAAAATAATAGGAGTAAGTTCTTTTCCCTGACCTGATGGGTTATCTCTCACAAATTTGATTAATTCTTCATCAGGAATTTGTTTGCGTAAATCATCAGATGCTCCGAGTAATTCCTGTCCTAAATCATTTGCATCCACAATGATACAGTCCATACCCAGTTTTTCTTTGAGTTCGTTACATACACCGTCAGGATTTTCGGGAATTTTGATACCAATATCACCGTATTCGTCCCAGACTTTATCGTAAAAACCGTCCAGACCGCTGACTTCTGTACCAACAATTTCGTAGAAAACACCTTTCTTTCCGAACAGTTTGGTAACACCACTCGCAAAACTTGCCCACAATACTTTCGGCAGACCTACTTCATGAATAGCATACTGCATTTTGATGGTTTCTCCTACACCGTAACCTGTATCAGGGTGTGAGGCAAACTTAGATAAGAATTTTGCCCAGAAACCAATCTTTAATTCTTCCCTCTTGATAACCCTGTTCTGACAAAGTGCAATGATTTTTTCGCTGGTGGAAACGATATCCCCCTCCTGATAAAGCGGTGATACATATTTTCTGAATACTTCTACATAATCCTCACCCTGTTTGACAAAGTGTGTCTTGATAGCGTGACGCATATATTTCTTGCCGTTGACCTCTACCGATGATTTCTTTCCCTCATTAGCATAAAATTCCATCAGATTTTCATTCCTTTTCTTTAAACAAATAAAGTAGTTTTTCTCAACTTGCTTATTATAAAACAATTTGACATATAATGCAATATTCATCAAACATAAAATTTATAAAACGGAGATAAAAAAATGACAAATAATGAACAACTCCTTGAACTTACAGGAGAAGTGGAAAATATTATTTTCCGTAATGACAGCAACGGATATACCGTAATGGAAATTATCAGTGGAGAAGATAATGTAGTTGCTGTGGGTAATGTGACATCTATCGGTATTGGAGAAGAAGTCCGTCTGATTGGTCACTACACCACACACCACACTTATGGAGAACAATTTGCCTTTGAAGTATGCGAAAAAAGTATTCCTAAAACAACTACCGCTATCGTCAAATTTTTATCATCAGGTGTGGTCAAGGGTGTGGGACCGTCTACTGCAAAAAAACTGGTGAAACTTTTCGGAGAGGAAACACTTGACATTATGGAAAACAATCCTCAAAGAATTGCAGAAATAAAAGGTATCAGTAAAAATAAAGCTGTTGAAATGAGTAAAAGTCTGAAACAAGTGTTCGGTATACGAAAATTGATGACCGCTTTATCAAAATACGGAATATCTGCTCAACAAAGTATAAAGGTCTGGAATAGATATGGTAAAGATGTCTTGGAAATTCTTAAAGAAAATCCGTATTGTCTTTGTGCGGAAGGATTGAATATTTCCTTTGAAATCGCTGACCGCATAGCACAGGAACAAAACCGCTTACCTGATGATGTTTACAGAATTCAGGCGGGATTTATTCATATTCTGGAACACAACAAAAACAACGGACATACCTGTTTACCAAAAGATAAACTGATAAATGTATGTTGTGATTTTCTGGAATTGGCGGAAGAAAAAGTTATTCATGTGATGGATAAAATGTTGACAGAAAATTTACTCATTGAAGATATTGTCAAGGAAAAAGTATTTGTCTTTCTGCCTGAATTTCACCGCTGCGAAAACTATATTGCCCAAAAAATGACACTGTTGCTCAATACTCCTCTTGAATCTATCGGCAACATCAAACAGATGATTCAACAAACTGAAAAACATAATCATATACAATATGCACAACTACAAAAAACAGCAATAGAAACTGCACTGACAAAAGGTATGCTGATACTGACAGGAGGACCGGGTACAGGTAAAACAACTACACTGAATGCGATTATCCATATTTTACAGGACAACGGGCAAACTGTCTTTCTGTCTGCACCTACTGGCAGAGCAGCACAAAGAATGACGCAGATTACAGGCTGTGAGGCTAAAACCATTCACCGCTTACTGGAAGTATCGTGGGATAAAGACGAAAACCCTTTCTTTATGCGGAATAAGACTAATCTTTTGGAATGTGATGCTCTTGTAATAGATGAACTTTCTATGGTAGATGTAAAGTTATTTGAAGGATTGCTGAAAGCCTTACCTGATAACTGTCGGTTGATTATGGTAGGTGACTGTGACCAGTTGCCCAGTGTAGGAGCAGGAAATGTTTTGGGCGATTTAATCAACAGCGGGAAAATTCCTGTTGTACAGCTTAATGAAATATTTCGCCAGTCTATGAAAAGCCTTATCGTTACCAACGCTCACCGAATTGTCAAAGGGGAATATCCTATCATTACTGATACAAAATCGGATTTCTTCTTCATGAACCGAAACAGTATCAGTGCTGTTGTCGAAACCGTTGCTGAACTTTATACGAAAAGACTGCCTGATACCTACCGCTACTCCCCTTTGGAAGATATTCAGATTTTATGTCCTAACCGTAAAGGTCAGATAGGTACTGTGGAAATTAACAAGGCTATTCAGAATACTGTCAACCCTAAAGATACCTTTAAACGGGAAATCAATATTGGCGGTACTGTTCTAAGAGTGGGTGATAAAGTTATGCAGAATAAAAATAATTACAACATTTCTTGGACAAGAAACAATGGTGAAAATGGTGAGGGTGTTTTCAACGGGGATATCGGGATATTAGTTTCTGTGGTGAATAATCCCGTCACTTTACAGGTGGCATATGATGATAAAGTTGCTGTTTATGACGGCGAAAGTGCCTTAGAACTGGAACTGGCATATGCTGTCACTGTGCATAAAAGTCAGGGAAATGAATTTAATGCGGTTATTATTCCACTGTATAACAACCCTCCCTTGTTGCTTTACAGAAACTTATTATATACCGCTGTTACAAGAGCTAAAAATATGCTTATCATTGTCGGAAACAGCTATACGCTTCATCGTATGGTGGAAAATAACCGAAAAACTTTACGCTATTCCGCTTTGAAGGATTTTCTGATAAGGGAAGTGCCATGATTTGAAATGGTATCATAAAATAACGGATTATATCTTACATTGTTTCTTTCCTGTACGCTGTCCTTATTGTGATGAGTTGATAACTCCTCATCTTACAGCTTGTGAACAATGTGAGAAAGACATACAGCCTGTCAATATTTTTAACAGAACAGATAAGATGTGCTGTATTTCACCATTTTATTATAACGGCATTTATAAAAAGGCTATCCTTGATTTAAAATTTAAAAATCGTTCGGATTATGCAAAAACATTATCGCTTTCTATGACAAATGCTTTAAAACAGTACTTTGATTTTTCTGAATTTGACTATATTACCTGCGTTCCACCCTCGAAAAACAGTTATCATAAAAGAGGTTACAATCAGGCTGAATTATTGGCTAAAGGATTATCACTGTACACAGAAATTCCGTTTGAACATTTGCTTGTGAAAATCAAAGATACCAAAGTACAACATACTATCTCTGATGCACAGGAAAGAAAACAGAATATCAAAAATGCTTTTGCCGTTATCACACAATATTCTGATAAAATACAGGACAAAACAATTTTACTGGTTGATGATATTCTTACAACAGGAGCAACACTCGAAGAATGTGGCAAAGAACTCTATAAAAATAAAGCTAAAAATGTGATTTGTATAACTTATACATTTGTAGAAAGTAAAGAAAAGGTGATATTATGAATGTCTATGATTTTGATGATACGATTTATAAAGGTGACAGTACAGCCAATTTTTTCCTGTACTGTCTGAAAAAACACCCGAAAATTATTGTTACCTTTCCGTCTACCGCATGGGCAGTATTCAGATTTTATGTGCTGAAAAAAGGAACAAAAACACAATTTAAAGAAGTCTTTTACCGCTTTCTTAAATATTGCGATATCGAAAAAGATTTGGAAGATTTCTGGAGCATACATATTCACCGTATCAAAACATGGTACAAACAACAACATAGACATAACGATGTGATTATTTCTGCTTCACCTGAATTTTTATTACAAATTCCGTGTCAGCAGTCAGGGATAAAATGTCTTATGGCAAGCCGTGTTGACCCTCATACAGGAAAATATACAGGTGAAAACTGTCACGGAAAAGAAAAAGTTCGGAGATTTTATGAAAGATTTGGCAAGGATACTGTCATAGATGAATTTTATTC
>CACYDZ010000158.1 GCA_902773265.1 uncultured Ruminococcus sp. | reverse complement strand
CGGGAGTTTGACACCCCAAATCGTTTAAGGCCAGCAATGGTCTATTTTTTTGCGCAAATTATCAATTCGTGTATTGCGTATATGCGTATATAGAGGTATAATAGAAGTGATAATACCAGATATTGTGGAGGGGCTTCTAATGCGCATAATGAAAGGAAGATCATCGAATCCTACATATCATGTGATTCAGGATGTAAAAAGAAATGGCAAACGCAGTACCGAGATAATAGAAAACCTCGGAAGCGCTTCCGAGATCTGTAAAAAATATAATGTCAAAGATGCTGATGCGTGGGCTGCTGAATACATCAAGAAACGTCGTGAAGAGGAAACATCCAAAGACCATAAGGTTATGATCCCATTCAATGCCAGTGTGATCATACCTCAGGACAAGAGACTTGGCTTCAACGCCGGATATCTCTTCCTGCAGCAGATCTATTATAAGCTTGGCCTTCCGACTATCTGCAGCAAAATCAAAAAAGAAAACGCTTTTGAATACAACCTTGATTCCATCCTTTCAAGGCTTGTTTATGGCCGAATACTTTTTCCGTCCTCAAAGCTATCCTGTTATGAACAGTCACAGGAACTGCTTGAGCAGCCAGACTTCGAACTCCATCAGGTTTACCGTGCTCTTTCTGTTTTGGCAGATAATTCAGACATGATACAGGCTGAGCTGTACAAAAGATCAAAGAAACTTGTTAAAAGAAGTACCGGAATTCTTTTCTATGACTGCACCAATTACTTCTTTGAAATAGAAAAAGAAGCAGGTCTGAAACAGTATGGACCAAGTAAGGAACACCGCCCCAACCCAATAGTTCAGATGGGACTGTTCATGGATAAATCCGGCATCCCCCTTGCATTCTGTATTAATCCAGGAAATCAGAATGAGCAGCTGTCACTAAAACCACTTGAACAACAGATTATGCGCGACTTTGAGCTTTCAAAGTTTGTCATCTGCACCGATGCAGGTCTATCATCAGATGCCAACCGCCGCTTCAACAACTATGGTGAGAGAAGCTTTATAACAACCCAGTCCATCAAAAAACTCAAGAAGGAATTAAAAGAATGGTGCCTTGATCCCACAGGATGGGAAACCGAGGGCATCAAAAAGAAATATGATATTTCACAACTTGAAGAGGATTCTGAAAATATAAACAGGATTTTCTACAAACAGAAACTTATAGAAGGCTATGACGAAGAGCGCGATATAGCCTTTGATCAGACCCTTATTGTGACCTACTCACTTAAATACAAGCTCTATCAACAGTCCGTCAGAAACAGACAGATAGAAAGAGCAAAAAAGCTGATATCAAAACCCTCCTCAGCAGACAAACGGTCTCAGTCAGATGCTAAGCGTTTTATCAAAAAAACTCCATTCACTGATGATGGTGTAATCGCAGACAAAGCAATGTATGAGATTGATGAAACAGTCATAGCAGAAGAAGCTCAGTATGATGGCTTCTATGCCGTCTGTACTAACCTCGATGATTCGCCGGCAGAAATAGCAAAGATAAATCATGACAGATGGGAAATAGAGGAATCCTTCAGGATAATGAAATCCGAGTTCGAAGCACGTCCGGTATACCTGCGCAGAGACGACCGGATTGAAGCTCACTTCCTCACATGTTTCATAGCACTGCTGATATACCGGATATTTGAAAAACAGCTGGATGAGAAATTCACATGCGAAGATATCATCAGAACACTAAGAAAAATGAATATGAGGCAGGTAGATAAACACGGATACATCCCAGACTATACCAGAACAGAGCTTACAGATCTAATACATGAAAAAGCAGGATTCAGAACAGACTACGAGATAATAGGTCCTAAAGCAATGGCAGGGATAATCAGAAGAACCAAAGGTTTATGACGAGAGGTCCTGTAAGGACCCTCTTAGTTCATATCCGCTTAGATGACACTTATCATGTCCCAAATCTCTGTCAAGGCTGCGATGCACCGCCCTGCGGCTACGGCCTTGACAGAGATTTGGGGCATGATATAAAGCAGTTAAGCGGATATGAACTTGGAGACTGGATCCAACGCTCCGTCCTCAGAATTAATTCAAGGGCTTGCCGTAGGCAAGGCTTCCATTCCAAAGAGTATATACGCAGCATTACGCATTTCACGTGATAAAAATAAAGCCGTAATCCTAGATGTATACTGGGATTGCGGCTTTTTAGGTGTCAAAGACGGGAATAACAGTAATAATATATCATTTTATATAATTATTGTAAACGCCAGCCACAAACTACAAACTTGCAGTCTCAGAATTTGATACTACCGTCTGTATGTCCATGGATTTCACTACAATACAAAAGCAGGCACTCATAAGGACACTAACAAGTGGAAGAAACCGATTTAAATGTCCAAGCATTATACCAGGAAATCCAAACAAAAAAACAAGATACAAAACTATCTCCAATGCGATTATGCTGTATGCCGCCATCTCACTTCCCGTTCTTTCAATACGTTCAGCTGTCAGGACACAACTGCATGCCAAAATGATAAGAACAAACCTCGCCACATGTCCAACTATCGTATTAACACCTATAGTTACGAGAATTGTTGCCCTCAAAGCCGGGAGTTTGACACCCCAAATCGTTTAAGGCCAGCAATGGTCTATTTTTTTGCGCAAATTATCAATTCGTGTATTGCGTATATGCGT
>CACYDZ010000157.1 GCA_902773265.1 uncultured Ruminococcus sp. | reverse complement strand
TGTTACGCTTGATAAAACGGAACTGACACTCAAAGTCGGCGAAACCTATACTCTCAAGAAAACACTCACTCCCTCAAACGCTTTCACAACTTACACTTATACAAGCAGTAAAACTGCCGTTGCTACCGTAACTTCAGGTGGAAAAATCGTTGCCAAAAAGGCAGGTACGGCTATTATCACCGTTACCACGCACAACGGCAAAACTGCCACCTGTACAGTAACTGTCAAATAAACTCTGTCATGAAGGCTGTAAGCATTCTTTTTGCTTACAGTCTTTTTTATGTTAAAATTTGCTATGCAAATTTTTTCTTTCTATGGTTGCCGATGACACCGAAAATTAAATATTTCTTATACATAGAATTTTTTTGTTCATTATTGGCAGAAATAATTACTGTATGAAAAGACTTATTTCGACATATGCTGTAAAAATTGTTATAATTCTATCATTTTTTATCACATGGAAAAGTACATAAAAAATCGCCCTTCAAAGTGTAAGAATTTTAAAGAAAAAGAGTTTTTTGCTTTTATTACGGAAACAGCTTGCAATAGGAAAAATAAAGTGGTATTATAGAAAATAATTGTAAACTGTTGCAGAATGATTTGTCAACATACATAGTTTGACAAATCATTCTGTTGTAAGATATTGACAATCATAAAAGGAGAAAATCGTCGATGACCCAGACCCTTACCACTGTTATCCTCACCTTGTTCCTGCTCTTTTTAGTTTCCTGTTTTTTCGTCCGCAGGAAAAGTATGGGCAGGCGTATTATCAGTACTGTATGTGCATTATCTTTATTAGGCGGTGTTTTTTCGCCTGTAACAGAGGTGTTTGCAGAAAACGGTATCAATAATGAACCGCAGTACTGTCAGCAGAATTTTGAACTTCACCCCAATGCACGGGAAAAGGAAGAAACTGTTATCCTTGACGGTATCATGCCCAAAAACTCTACTGTCGAAGCGGTAGATGTCACGGAAAAGATTGCAGAGCTGGACGGTTTTACCGAAAGTAATACCGCCGATACGACAGATACCGACAATACGGATACTTCGGTTGTGGTGGCTTACGATATCACCATCACCGACAGCAACAAAGAAGAATATCAACCCCAAGAAAACAAGCCTATATATGTAGAGATTGTCAATACGGCAATCAGTAAAGACAGTCAGCTGGAACTCTGGCACATCAAAGACAACGGCACAAGTGAACAGATTACCGACTTTACTGTTGAAGACGGCAAAATCAGTTTTTATGCTAAGGGTTTCAGTGTGTATGCTATCGTTACAGGTATTCCGTCACCGCCACCGATAGATTCGGTAACTTCAATAGACCAGTTTACACAAGCACCGAGAGCAGATAACGGTTTTGTTTTGTATTATGGCACGGATAAATATTTTAAAAATATAGTCAATGGTAACGGTGCTTTAGTGGAAACAACCGATATGAACTTAGCAGCTATATGGTATTTTGAAAAAACAGGAGATTACTATAAAATTTACACTTATCTGAACGGCGAAAAACGGTACATTTGTCGAGATACTGCACATTCATCAAGTTCAGCCATTAAATTAGACACCAGTAATGCTGATTTATTTAATATAAGCAACAGCAGTATACAAAATGCTTTTTATTTTAAGAAAAGTGATGAAGACCAATGGTTACAACATTCGGGTCGTGGCGAAGGTATTCGGTATTATACAGATAATAAGAATAATACAAATTCCAGTATCAAAGCCTACTTTAACTATACGCAGACTTTAAACAATGCCGACTATTGTCACCTTGACGGCAAAACCTATGGATTGATGAATTATACAGGCGGTACTGTCGGAAATGCTCTTATGGCGGAAGGAAGTCAGAATTATTTTAAATTGATTTCCTTAATCATTAGAGAGGAAGACACGGGAACGAAAAAACTGTATGTTGCACAGAATACCGACATTTCTTTCTGGACTTTCCATTTACAGTCAGGCAATCAGTATAAGTTATCCAGCGATGTCAACGGCACAACAAAATATCTGAAACTTGGCGAAAACTCTTTAACCGTAGTGGATAATGAGGCAGACGCTTCTCTTATTTCTGTTATGCCTAACGATGATAATCAAATCAAGCTGACAACGGACGGATATTCTATCGTATTCCTGAATAACGGTTTTTCAACAGCAACAGGGAGCAATTCAAACCAATGGCTCAATCTTGTTGAACTTGCCACAATTTCCCTTGAAGACTATGTAACTTATTCAGCAAAAAAAGTAAGTGTTTCCGACCCTGAGGTAACCAACGGTGCTTCTGTTATTGTCTATACCCGTATATGGGACGAGGAAAAGGAAGCCTATGATTTTTATGCGGTAAATTCAGACGGCACATTGTATCCCTGTTATGAGCGTGGCGACGATATTATGTGGATTGACAGAAAAATCAATACATTGTTATGGGAATTTACGGAGTACTACAACGAAGACGGAACACCGAATCATTATTACGAGCTTTACAATCCTTATTCTCAAAAATACATTGCCCCCAATATCGAAACAGAGCAAACCGTAGCCGATAACAAAATCGGAATCAATATGCCGGGCAGACGGGATGACGAATACCATACTACTATTGTTGCGTGGGACGATGCTTACTATTCTTATGCAGGTATTTACGCTGATATTGAACAGGGAAAGATTTTAGCAAAAAAAATAAAAAAGGCAAGTACATTTTATTTTGCCATAGTAGAAACGACAGCACCTGAATTGACAAAGGTAGATACGCTGGATAATAATGAATACGGTATCACCATGAAAATGATTGATTTTCCTGATCAGAACGCAGATAATATTAATGAAAACGCTTTACAGAATTGGTATTTATATGATTCTAAATGGAAAAAAAGAAGGGCAACCACAGGATTACTGTCTACCAATCTGAATGACAACGATTACCCTACTATGACAAGAACCAATAAAAATTTAGCAGAATTGTTCGACCCACAAGGTACAACATACCCTAACGGTTCAACCATTCCGGCTACGAGAAGGTCTGTAGAGGTCAATCATTTATTTATAGAAAGTATTTATAATTCCAGCGGTTATTTTGAATTTGACAGCTGTCAGAATTACGCTACATTGCTCAAAGAAGACGGACTGACACGAGATACGAATTTTACGGTTTATAAAGAACTGGGAACAACAAACGGTGCCACAAAAACCACATTGCAGCACGGACAATTTTTGCCGTATAATACTATTCGGGCAGGAGAATATTCTACGGCAAGTCCGGAAAATCTGTACGGAGCTTTGGCAAATGCAGATACAGGATACACAGATGTAGCTAAGTTAGACGATACCGACCCGAGAAAATATGAAAAACTGCATCTTGTTCAAGGCACAACAAACTATTTCAACGGTATGGAATTAAGTGCAGGATTTATTCAGCCGCCAAACGGTAAAGACGCATGGGGACATGATATTATCTTTGAGTTTACGGGTGACGATGATTTCTGGCTGTATGTTGACGGTGAACTGGTAATTGATTTAGGCGGTATTCATTCTGCA
>CACYDZ010000156.1 GCA_902773265.1 uncultured Ruminococcus sp. | reverse complement strand
TGTGCATGGTCTGAAACGGGAGTTGATTTGTGTTGAAAACGGTTGCGGTAATATTTTCGGCAATATTTCTGACGGTAATGAGTTGCTTTTTGGTGAATGCGGACAGTGAGGAATATATTGATGTGTCAGCAAAGTCAGCGATATTGCTCTGTGATAATAATGACGGTGTGATGTTTGAGAAAAATTCCACTGAAAAATTGAGTATGGCAAGTACCACAAAAATTATGACAACACTGCTTGCTCTGGAGTATGCCGAAAAAGAGGATAAGACGGTAACTTTTACGCCGGATATGATTGCAGAGGGGTCATCAATGTATCTGAAAGTGGGGGATAAGCTGAAACTTTCGGATTTGGCTGTAGGAATGATGATGGTATCGGGCAACGACAGTGCCAATGCGACAGCACTCACTCTGGGCGGGACAAAGGAAAAGTTTGCGGATATAATGAATGCCAAAGCTAAGGTTATCGGTATGAATGATACGCACTTTGTCACTCCGTCAGGACTTGATGACGAAAAGCATTATTCTACCGCCAGAGATATGGCAAAACTTATGCAGTATGCGATGAAAAATAAAGACTTTGCTACACTTACAGCACAAAAATCTGTAAAAGTAGATTTTATCAGCCCGTCAGATACGACCAATGTGTATGTCAATCATAATAAGCTGTTGTCGATGTATGAATATTGCAACGGTGGAAAAACAGGCTTTACCAAAAAGTCCGGGAGATGTCTGGTATCATCAGCACAAAAAGACGGTGTGAAACTTGTAGCTGTAACGCTCAACGCTCCTGATGACTGGAATGACCATATAAGAATGTATAATTATGGATTTTCCAGATTGCAGAGGGTCAGCGGTATTGATGAAAATTTCCGTTTTTCGGCAGATGTTGTAGGTGGAGTGCAGAATAAAGTGGAATTGAAGCCGTCTGAAAGTATGAGTTGCGTCACGGAAATTGGCAGGGAACTGAATATTACCAGAAAACTCGTTCTTGACCGCTTTTTATATGCACCGCTTGACAAAGGTGAAACTGTCGGAAGTGTGCAATATTATATGGGCGACAAAAAGATAGATGAAATTCCATTGATAACGACTTCAGCAGTGCGTTATCAGCAAGTCAGAAAAAGTCTATGGGAAAGTATTGCCGAAATTTTCAGGCATTAAGTCAAAATCTGCTTATGCAAATGTTGTTCTGATTTTTTAGGGAGTTTAAGGGTTTTGGTAACTTGTCAAATCGAGTGTACTTGAATAAGCAAAATTCCTTTTCAGACCGTAAAAGGTCTGAAAAGGAATTTTGTCTTTTTGAAAAATGGAAAAGGCTCAAAAAAAGTGACCTGTAATAGTTTACAGGTCACGCATGGAGTGTTTAATTATTACCGTTATAAGTGGCAAAACAGAGTTGCCACTTATAAATTACTAATTGCCAATTAATAGAGGGTTGTCAAATTTTTCTTCAGTAAGCATAGTGATATCAGAGGGTAATTCTTTGATATGGACGATACAATCGGCATTTTTGCCGTTGTAAGTCTGAGCGGTGACTTTTACGATACCTGTGGAATTACCAAAGATGTTGCCATTTTCATCAATGGCGGCAATACTTTTGTTAGCGGAAGTGTAGGTTACTTTGGCATTTCCGTCATAATCGGGGGTATAGCTCAACAGACGGGTTTTTTTACCTAAAGGAAGAATGATGTATTTCTTATCGGTTATTACACTTTGAGGAGCTTTTTCAACAGTAATATGACAGTCAGCAGTTTTACCGTTATAGGTATTTACGGTAACGGTTGCCTCACCTGTTGATATGGCAGTAACCGTACCGTTTTTATCAACAGTAATATTCGGGGTGATAGCATAACCAATCCATGAAGAAGCCTGTCCGTCAGGAAGGGTATAATCTAACTGAAAGGTTTCGCCGACACCGAGTTTAAGTGTCTGAGCATTGAGAAAAATTTCCGTTGGTGCAGAATTTACTGTGATATGACAGGAAGCGGTTTTGTTGTTATAAGTGCTTGCCGTAATGGTAGCTTTACCTTCACCGACTGCGATAATTTTGCCGTTTTCATCAACTGCTGCAACGGATTCATTATCGCTTGTATAGGTGATTTTTTTCTCTATGACATCTTTTTCCAGAATACTTTTTAGCTGATAGCGTTCATCAACACCCAATACAAGCATTGATTTATTCAGTTCAATTTTTTCTGGAGGTTTCTTGACGCTGATTTTACAGGTAGCGGTTTTGTTGTTGGAGGTTTTCAGCGTGACCACAGCCGTACCTGTTCCCACAGCGTGGACAGTTCCGTTTTGGTCGACAGTAATAATATTGTCATTATTGGTATTCCATGTCAGTGTGTTTTTAGCAGTCGCAGGAAAGACAGATTTTTCCAGTACGGTATCTTTACCGATTTCCAGCTGGGTATCTGAGGGAGTGATTTTGATGGACTGGGCAATATAAGGATTATAGTTGTTTTTCAGGCTGATTTTTGCTTTTTCGGAAACATTGACCATTTTCTTTTTGTAAGACGAAATCGCATTATTGCTGATTTCAGGTACTTTTGAACTCTCTGAAACATTGATACCGCTTCGTTTGACATTACTGATGGTATTTTCCATAATCTTATTGTTGACAGTAGAATTAAAGGCAATTTCTATTCCGTTTGCTCCTGTTTTATTAATGGTATTTTTCCAGATTTCGCCGCATGAGGCATTATACAGGTCAATACCGAAATTTGTGGAATTGGTAATCTGGTTTCCCTGAATAGTAGTAACGAAACTGTCTTCTTCCAGACGAATACCACTTGTTTCCGCATTTTTTATGGTATTGTTGCTGACAGAATAAAGGTAAGCATGATTAGTCAGATAGATTCCGTGATGTTCCAGAGAACTTACCGTACTTTTCCGACAAGTGATGTTGTTACTTTCGATAAAAGTATTATCGGTGGTGGTTCCTGTTACCTGAATACCGTAACCGCCGATATCAATGGTATTATTGATAACAGACACATTATCCAGATAATGTTCACCGTGAGGAATATTGCCACTGCCGTCAGAACGGGTATAGGTATAGCTGACATTTTCTCCGCCGACATAAATACCACAGTTTTCATAATAGGCAAACACATCCCATATATTGCCACACGGAGAAATGATATTATCTCTTATGGTGATATTGCCATAACTGTTGGAGAAAAATTCATTGTGAACAGCAGTTTTTCCCTGACTGGCAAGATAATTACGACTGTATGTACCTCTGCCGCCGTCAATGACAGAATACATGGCAATACCTCTGGGTGTATTGGCGATGGTATTGCCGTAAATTTCGCAGTTAATCCAGTTCAGGCTCTGGATAGCGGCACTGCCCATTCTGTTGAAATCGTTATTACGGATAATAATACCGTTTAAGGGATTGTTATGGATAGAAGTGTGGCTACCTATTCCTCTGGGACAGTCATAAAAACCACAGTCTTCAATCAGAACATTGTGTATTGGTAAATCTTCGGCTCTGTAACTAGGAAAATGATACTCGGTAAGTACATCAAGCTGTAATGCTTCATAACCGACATTACTGGATTTTGTCTGGTTGGAAAAACGACAGTTCCTGACAGTAATGCCGTCTGTACCTGCCACTTCCATAATATGACCGTTCGCAACATTTTTCATGATGGTGCTGTCGATAAGAACATTCTGTGCGTGTGCAATTTTGATAATGGTATTTCCTGTATAACTGCCGTCAAGTGTACCGCCTGTAACAGTAATATTCCGGTAAGCATAGCCAGTTGTACCGGTGTTTGCCGTGTCAACATCGCCTGTACGGATAATGTTGACACCTGCATTACTGTCCCTGACAAGGGTAACACCTTCAAGACATAGTTCTGTATTGCTGTAAAGCCGGATACTTTTATTGACGGTATATTTCCCCGACGGTACGACCACTTTGTAATGACAAGTATCTGTGGCTTCTTTTTTGGCTTCGTTGAGTACTGTCTGTAAAGCAGTATTCAATCCTTTTGATGAAATTTCTGTTTTACTGATATTTACTGTGTAGATATCATAAGCATCAGCAGTATTTCTGACATATACCGCCTGAAAAGAAAAAATAAATACAACAGAGAAAGCTATGGCAAGAACTTTCTTTATTGTACTGTCTGAACGATAATTCATCATTATTTACCTTCTTCAAAAAATCATATCTGACAAATTTATTATATCGTCAAAATTCGTTTCTGTCAATCACTCCAAAACGGGAATATTATTAAGATTTCATTAACGGCTTTTTTGCAGGGATTTCATTTCAGTCCCCTGAGTTAAGGCAATGTCATCAACTAAAGAGTTTTCAGGACAAAATTTTCTTGCGAAAATTTTGAATGGAATTTTTATTCATTAAAGGGCGTTGCCCTTTAAAATCCCACAAGGGGCTTTGCCCCTTGACCCCACAAGCCTTTGAAAAGGCTTGACCGAAACTTTTA
>CACYDZ010000155.1 GCA_902773265.1 uncultured Ruminococcus sp. | reverse complement strand
TTTCCAGAAAAAAGAGACAATAGTGTGATGGCATACCGGCATGGGGACAAATACAGCAGACTTTGAATATTATTATGAGCATTGGAAGTGACATGGTGATAAAAAAGATTATTCCGTTCATAAAAAAAATAAAAAATTCGCCTCCTCCAGTCAAAGCAGCGTTTTGGTTTACATTATGCAGTGTGATCAATAAAGGAATCCAGCTTATAACCGTTCCGATTTTCACTCGTTTACTGACAACGACTGAATATGGTGAGTACAGTATTTTTGTTTCATGGCAGAGTATTATTCTTATTATAGCTACATTGAATATTCATTGCAATGTGATAAATAATGCTTTTGTAAAATTTCCCCATAAAAAAGATGAATATATTTCATCTATGCAGGGACTGACCACGACGATATCACTGGTCCTGATAGCTGTTTTTACCATCTTCAATAAGCCAATATCCGATTTTATCGGACTTCCACCATTTTTGATTTATATATTGCTGATCGAAATAATGTTGACGCCCGGATTTGAGTTATGGGCTGCAAAAGAACGATTCGACTATAAATACAAGAAGGTTGTTGCTGCTACTTTATTCCTTCTTATTATGAATCCGTTGCTTGGTCTGGTTTTTGTTCATTTCGCAAATGAAAAGGGTTATGCCAGAATACTTTCTGTTCTGGTTGTACAGTTAGTATTGTATGGATTGTTTTATATATTAAATCTGAAAAAAAACAGGTCATTTTTTAGTAAAGACAAATGGAAATATGCTTTATCATTAACCATTCCGCTTGTTCCTCACTATCTGTCGCAAACTCTTTTGAGTCAGATGGATCGAATAATGATATCTGATATGATCAGCACAGATAAAGCTGGTATATACAGTGTGGCTTATTCGAGCGCAATGCTTCTCCAGATTGTCGGAAAGTCCATACAAAGTGCATTTACCCCATGGATATATAAGAAAATAAAAAATGAAAAGACAGAAGATATTAAAGGTGTTGTCAACTGTCTGGTAATATTGGTAGGGGCTTTGAATTTTATTATTATCTGCCTTGCACCTGAAGTTATTATGGTTCTGGGCGGAGCAAAATACAGTGAAGCAATCTATGTAATACCCCCGGTTGTATGCAGTTCACTTCTTATCTTTTTGTACAGTATGTTCTGTACTATTGAATTCTATTTTGAAAAGTCAAAAGCCATGATGGTCGTATCAGTTTTTGGAGCCGCTGTAAATTATATTACAAATTATTTTTTCATTCCCATATTCGGATATTATGCAGCAGGATTTACTACTTTGTTTTGTTACATTATATTTGTAATACTTCATTCATTTGTAATGAAGTCAGCTCTGAAGAAAAATGGACATACGAAAAATGTTTATGATATGAAGTTTATTTGGTCTTTTGTTGTATTATTTATTGCTATTTCTATCGGACTTATGTTCATATATGAAAATTTCCTTATCAGATACCTGATAATCTTTATTTTTGTAGTAGCCATAGTGTTAACAAAAAATAAGTGGATAAAATATATCTCTGTAGTTAAAGAAAAAGACAGTGTGTAGAGAGGTGATGATTTGTTGTGAAGTATAATGCATTGTATTTTAAAGAAAGAATGCCTGTGGAAAAAAGAAGAAATGACCCTTTGTTTGTTAAGATTTTTTACAGACCGATTTCATTTTTCATATCAGCTTTTTGTGCAAACCGAGGTATTAAAGCCAATACAATAACGGTTATTTCTTTGATTCCAGCTTTGTTTACTGGAATATTTCTTATGATCAATAATTATGTTTTCAATATTGTGGGTGCATTATTGATAAGTCTTTGGTTATTGTTGGATTGCGTAGATGGTAATCTTGCAAGAAGTGTGCAAAAACAGCCGTATGGTGAATTTTTGGATGCACTTGGGAGTTATCTTGTTGCAGCATCGATTGGTATAGGATTGGGAGTACATGTATATACAAACGGCGGATTTTTGTTTGCTCCATCCAATTATTATGCAATAATTATTGGCGGAATAGCTTCAGTGGCTGATCTTCTGATGCGTGTTACACATCAGAATTATAAAAATGCCACATATCTGCTGAATGACAAAGGAATTATTTCAGAGAAAACGGAAGATACCGGCACTGAAAGCAAAAAATCCCTGCTATTTGCAAAAATTAAAATGGAATTTGGTATAGGAGGTATTATTCCTCCGGCACTCCTGTTGTCTGTAATAATTGGAAAAGCAGATTTGATACTCATTTATCTTGCTCTTTATAATTTTATGTCCTGTGGCTTTATTGTGTGTATGTATATTAAAAAAGCATTGAAATATATTAACACTGCACTTTGAAAGGAAGAAATAAATGAAAACTTTAATTCTGAACTCCGGTCTCGGTTCCAGGATGGGAGTCCTGACATCCGAACACCCGAAATGTATGACCGAGATTTCCTCGAACGAAACGATACTCAGCCGTCAGCTTAAGCAGATTGCTGCAGCAGGTATTTCTGAAGTAGTAATGACAACAGGACTGTTTGACAGTGTGCTTGTAAACTACTGTAACAGCCTTGATCTGCCGCTTCACTTCACCTTTGTGAAGAACCCGGTCTATGATAAGACCAACTATATATACTCGATTTACTGTGCACGGGAATATCTTGATGATGATATTATCCTTATGCATGGTGATCTGGTTTTTGAAAATGAAGTATTTGATATGGTCGTGAACAGCGAAGCAAGCTGCATGACTGTAAGCTCTACACTTCCGCTGCCTGAAAAGGATTTCAAGGCTCAGGTCGCTCAGGGCAAGGTCATGAAGGTGGGC
>CACYDZ010000154.1 GCA_902773265.1 uncultured Ruminococcus sp. | reverse complement strand
CGGTGATGCGTCAGCCTATAAGACACTGAACTCCATGCACAAAATCAACAGTGGCGGTTATGGTGGCGGTGCAGGAAGTCAGGAAATCTATGTTCTGGATACACAGGCAAATTCTGATGTTTCCACCTCTTATGCCCCGCTTGTCTATGATAAGACTGTCAGACTGACTTCTCAGAAAGAACACAGTCAGGTAGCCGCTTATAATGAAGGAATTTATCTTTTAGGTGACGCAACAGGTGACGAAATCAACGAATATGCAGGTCATAGTGTCAATCTGGGACAGACTTCATTCTTTACCCAGAACGGTGAATATGCCCCTGAATTTAAATGTGCATTTATGGTAATTTCTCATAACATCAATGCCGTTGACCAGAGTACTGTTCTCAAGTATTATGGCAGTAAATCCGGCAGAAATTATGTTTATGTCTATCTGGAAAATAATGTTACTTTCAATATGTGTCGTTCCGGCGAAAAATGGCTTGACCGTTCAGCGACATTTACGAAAGGCAGAGGTTGGTACAGATTTTATACAGATGGTGGCGGATATATGTTTAACCCGGATAAGTGGGTAGCATGTTCTGCACCGTCAGAGAGTGAAATGGGCTGTAAAAACCATCTCGGCAGAATAAGAACAATTCAGAATTCAGGCGGTACATTACATTCAGGTGGTCCTGAAACACAAAAGTTAGATATCAATGTCAACATTCTTAATTGGAATGGTTTGTATAATAGTGGTAGTGGTGGAAGCACACCATCATCAGGCACAGACAATGCGTATATCTATTGTTCTCCCTGTAAAGCACCGTACAGTGCAGAAACCTATACATGGAGTGCAAAAGAATTTAATTTGTACTGGACAGGAACAGGGTCTTTCAAATTAACCAACGGTGCAAAGATTTTAGGACAGGGTAAATCATTTGTTATTACCACATTGAGGAACAATATCATCGAAAAAGGTGGTACATCAGAATCATTCAAAATTGCCTCTGATATGATACACATTATGAATAAGATTAAAGTCGTATATGATGGAAAATCCTATGAAATCGCAAAAGGTACTTACAGTCTGTTTCAGGTAATTGCTGACGGAAATAAACCCGAAGCAGCGGCAGATTCTTATCAGAAGAAGATTGCTGAGGCAGGCGGAGTGGAATTGTTTTCTGATGCAGCAAAAGAATTTTTCGAAGCTACACAGGCAGCACCTGTTACTCCCGTTACTCCCGAAACCCATACAGGTGGCGGTGTAATTCATGAGGCAGATGAAGTTGTGCTTTTGCCGAGTATATTTGACAGTGCAAGCGGAGAATATATCATTCCTAAAGAACAAACAGGAAAAATTATCTATTTTAATCCCGATGCAGAGAAAAACTACCATATTATTCAGGTCAGCGGTGAGTTTACTCTGAAAAGGGAATTGGCAGATGGTTCGGTAATTGACCTTATCATTTTCAAAGATGCAGGCAAATACAGAATACCTGTTACATCAGGTTCCAATGAAGCAACAGATGGTATTGAACTTACCGGAGAACTTCTGAATGAAAGGTCTACATGGACACCACCGACTTATGATTGTTTAGATGTTGCTCAGAAGACGGGTGTGTCCGGTAAAGGGTACTACTAATGAAGAAATTATGGAAGAAAATCAAAAAAAGACGCATGAACAATAAACGAGGTGTGTCGTTGTTGGAATTGATTGTGGCTGTCATGTTGCTGATGATAGTTATTGGTATGTCTTTGAATGCGTTAAATCTCAGTTACCGTTCTGTGCTGATGGGAGCAAAAGAAGATGATGCTCAGTCGATTGCCCAAAGAGATTGTGATATTGTCATGGCAATTATCTCCCGACAGGCAGAAGCCGGTACATTGGCAGATAATATGGATTCCAACTATTTTAAGGATACCTTTTTCCCCACAGTTCAGGCAGATACCAACTTAGATGTTTATGCTTCCTGTTATGATGTTTCGTTATATGATGTTTTACATCAGCAGGACTTATCTACCTGTGATGATACCAAAAAAAGACGGTTGCTGAAAATTTCAAAGAATGACCGCAGACTTGGTGCCAAAAACTATATTGTTTACAGAGTAGAAGTAGATGTCTATTATGGAACGGGTAATGACAATATGTATGTTTCCTGTGAAGGCGAAGTCAATGTTGAGATATAAGGGGGGAAGTAGCAGTGATGAAACACAAAACAGATTATATCAGGAGACTGGGTAAAAAATTTCGGAGTAAGCGTGGTACCAGTTTGGTAGAACTGATTGCGACAGTAGCTATTTTGGGAATTGTTGCCACATTTTCCTTTCAGGCGATTATCATTGCTAATGACGAAAATACCAGAGTAAATAATATTTCTGTTTCACAGCGGTCTATCTCCCTTATGCAGAAAAACTTTAATCTCTATGTCAAAAATGCTGTCGAGATAGAGTTGGTCAATGTGACAGAACCGATTAGTACAGTGGGTACGGTGGAAGTGGCGATAAATAAATTTGTCGATGAACGCACAGCAGCTACACCACCTGACCATTTCAGAGATTTTGATACAGACCCGAGTGACGAATACAACGACTATATTCTTTATAGAAGCGGAGTATTTCAGTATACGCTGGCAAAATACAACAAAGCGACAATGAAATTTACCTCTGTGTTTTCGGTAGACGATATTAAGGAAATCAACTTTTCGTTCAAGGTACTCACAGGTACAGTCAATGGCAGTAAGAAGGATTATGCACTGGATTATGTCATTTCTTCTCCTACAAGTCGGGAGAGTGTGTTTGTCACAACGAATTCTGACAATGTGAAAAGTAAATGGAGTACACCATGGGTATATGAGGAAGATTTCCAGAAGGCTATCGTCAATAATATTACCGAAGGTGCTTATTCTGTCATTACAGGTACGGTATTGAATAATATGTACGGCGATACATCTACCGCTTCCAATCTGCGGATTAGCGAGGGTTACACCGAAACAGGCGGAGTAGGCGGAGGCGTAAGCTCTAACGACGGCAGTTACAGGAATTTTGTTTTTATAAGAATTTTACCTAGAGTGGGAGTTTAATTCATCCGGAAGAAACACCTCAGATAGCACAAAAAAACAGATGTGCCTCTGAGGTGTTTTGTTTGTCAAAGAGATACCGCCCTTTAAGATTCTGCCCGCTTTTTTGAAAAAAGTGGCAAAAAACTTTTCCGGCTCACTTCGTTCGGATTGATTATCAGACTTTCAGCTATGACAACGGAAAGTTTTTGTCGAACTTTTTTCAAAAAGTTCGTGGGGTCAAGGGGTGAAACCACTTGTGGGATTTTTAAGGGCAAAGCCCT
>CACYDZ010000153.1 GCA_902773265.1 uncultured Ruminococcus sp. | reverse complement strand
GCCGGAATTTACTGTGGCAATCGTATCATCACTGCTTGTCCATGTGCAGTAGGTTGCGGAATTGGAGGGGGTAAGGGTTGCGGTAAGGGTTTCTTTCTGACCGACAGCAAGAGTAGTGGAAGTTTTGTTGAGAGCCACACTTGTAGGAGCTTTCTTGACAGTTACGGTACAGGTAGCGGTGTGGTTATTGGTTGTTTTTACGGTGATGACAACTGTACCGACTTTTTTACCTGTCACTCTGCCCTTATCATTGACAACGGCAATAGATTTATCACTGGAAGTCCACTGCTGATAGGTCGCGGAATTTGACGGAGTGAGCGTAGATTGTAAGGTATACATCTGACCGACACCCAAAGTCATTTCTGACTTGTTGAGGGTAATATTTTCGGGAGCCTGTTTAACCACAACTGTACAACTGTAAGTTTTGCCATTGTCTGTGGTAACGGTGATGGTAGCTTTGCCGACTGCACGACCTGTTACCTTACCTAAAGAAGTTACGGTAGCGATATCCTTTTTAGAAGATTTCCATTTGAAAGAGGTCTGTACATTTTCGGGGGTAACGATAGGTCTTAAAGTATATGCCTGACCGACACCAAGTGTCATGGAATGTTTGTTGAGGTCTACACTTTCAACTTCAGGTTCGGGAGCGGGTGGTTCAGGGTCAAGAAGAACATACTGTCTGTTGTTTGTCACTGCATAGTTGTAGACAGCAGAATCTTTATAGCAATAGATAGTTGCTGTTTCGGGAATATTCCAGTCTGTTGTTGTGGATAATAATGTACAGTCTTTATTGAGGACAGTTATTTTTGTCAGAGCCGTACAGCCTTGGACAAAGTCTTTACCGACAGTTTCTACCGTTTCAGGTAAAGTGAGTTCGGTAAGTTTCTGATTGTTGGCAAAAGCATTGTTACCGATAGTCTGTACACTGTCAAAATTATAAGCGGTTGTTCCTGTGTTATAAAAAGCATAGTCGCCGATAGTTTTAACACCGTTAAGTGTGACAGTAGTCAGACCTTTACAGCCTGTAAAGGCATTGGCTTCAATGACAGTATTTATGTTGTTGATAGTGAGTGAAGTTAAATTTTCATTATACGCAAACGCATACTTACCAATTCTCTTTACGGTGTCGGAAATGACAACTTCTTTGACAAAAGATTCTACTAAGAATTGATTGCCGATGTCGGTGACACCTGTATGGATAACAACCTTGTTAATGGAATAGAGCCATGACTCATTGACTAAACTCCACGGCGGTTCCTGGTCGCCCCATTCAAAATCGCCTGTGGCTGTTCCCTTTGCGGACGGGTAAATATCCAGTACACCTGTTGTCTTGTCGAAAGAATACTGACAGCCACCGGGTAATTCACCTGTATCTTCCGAAAGCGGAGGGATAATCTCTGTACGGGTCTGACCGCAGCGACGGCATTTATAAACAGCTTTGCCTTCTACAAGAACGGTAGGAGGTACAGAATTTTCTGTATCGTAAATATAATCATGTCCCAAAGCGTCATGAGAGTATGTAGTGATAGTTTTGTCGCAGTATTTACATTTTTTTACAGTTACTGTTCCTGTTGTACAGGTGGGAGGAGTTGTGGAAACGATTTCGGTATAAGTATGGTTTTGAATATCGTTGTTCTGTAACAGTATTGGTTGCAGAACAACGACTACACTGATAAATTTTCTGTGTGCCGTGTGAACAAGTGGCGGGAACAGTCGCAATTAACTTGCTGTAATCATGTCCCAAAGCGTCATTGGCAACGGTTTCTTTAGTTTCCATACAGTGTGTACACTGATAGATTTTCTTTGTACCTGTTGTACAGGTGGCAGGCGTTGTGGAAATTAATCTGCTGTAATCATGACCAAGTGCCGGAAGAACAGTAGTTTTTGTCTTTCCGCATCCGGAACAGATTTCTACTTTTTCACCGTCTGCTGTGCAGGTAGCTGGAGTTAAGGAATCTTCTCTCAACTGACAGCTTTCTGTTTTGAGGTCTATGCGGAAAACGGTTTCATACTGATAAACATCTACATATTTGGTATAGAAATCTTCACCGTTTTCATCAAGGATTTCTGCATCATTTTAGTATCCCTCACGGATTACCTTGAAACTGAAAAGGGTGGCTGTGGGGGATAAGGCGGTTACTTTGCGGAAAGGTCTGTTACCGTCGAGTAAAGTTGTCATTTCTACAGAAGTAGGGTGAATGTAAGTTTTTGAACCGACAGCGACAGTTTCAGTATATCTTGCTCCTACCATACCGAAATGAGAATATCTGGCAGGGGCAGAAGTATTGTTGTAGATTTCAAAAGGAACTGCCATAATATTTACGCTTATATAGGCAAGGTCACTGCTTGCCTGAGCTGTTTCCTTTCCTGACGCATTACGGTAGGTAATACCGTGTCTGACAGCACGGGTCAATGTTGTCTGAGCGTAGCCGTCACCGACTTTTACTTGGTCTATTTTACTCAAATCAAAATCTTTTTGCGGATAAATGTTGAACGAAATACGGTAACAATGTTTCCATGTATTTTTTCCGTCTTCGTCGAGGGAAGAAGCATACTGATAAGAACTGACATCTCGTATAGTCATAAGACTATCCTGTGACAAGTCTATATAAGCCGAAGCGGAAAAAGGAACATTCTTTATTGCCTCCGAATAACTCGGAAGAAACAGCTGAACCAATGCGGTGTCATCATTTTCTGCGGATACGGTTATTCCCGACATAACTGTAAATGCCGAAAGTATCATCATCAGCGATAACAGAATACTCAATGTGCGTTTTGTCTTACTGATTTTCATATCAATTCCTCCTTAGATTTGGTAAGACATAGGGTGTATGGGCGGACAGAAAATTCATTTTTTTGGTTATCCCTCCTTTATATAGGCAGATGTTTTTGTTAAGAAATATAATGCCAAATTTATTTTACCATAGAAATATTATCAATGCAACAGGAATAAAAATTATTGACATTTTAACAAGCTGTTTGTCATTAATATGTATGAATTTTCTAAAAATATCAATTTCCAAGTTTTAATTTTTGATACCACATATAGTGAATTTTATTTGATAGCTACACGATATGTAATATAGATAAAAAAAAGTTGGAAACTGGTGTCTACTTTCAAAAAAATATTTAAAAATTAAAGCAGATATGTTATAATATAAAATAACAATCATTGATAATGACACACTAATGGATATAAGAGAGGGGTTTTCTGATGAGTTTTTTGGCAGGACAATATGATATTGCGGTAATCGGTGCAGGACACGCAGGAATTGAGGCAGGACTTGCGGGAGCAAGATTAGGCTGTAAGACAGTGGTATTTACCATCAATATGGATGCGGTAGGAAATTGTCCGTGTAATCCGTCCATAGGCGGTACGGCAAAGGGGCATTTAGTCCGTGAGATTGACGCTCTGGGCGGAGAAATGGGAAAAACGGCTGATGAAAGTATGTTACAGATGCGTATGCTTAATCGTGGCAAAGGACCTGCTGTACATTCTTTGCGTATGCAAATCGACAGACGGAAATACAGCCGGATTATGAAACATAAACTTGAATTACAGGAAAATTTAGAAGTTCATCAGGCGGAAATTGTCAGTATCCGACAAGAAGATGATGGCTGGTTGCTGGAAACCCGTTTAAAAGCTATATATGAATGTAAGACTGTCATTATTGCAACGGGAACATTTTTAGGCGGTAAGGTTTATGTCGGTGATGTTTCTTATGAAAGTGGCCCTGACGGTATTTTTCCCGCCGCATTTCTGGGACAATCTCTCAAAGAATTGGGTCTGCCTTTAAGGCGTTTCAAGACGGGAACACCTGCCAGAGTACTCAGACGCAGTATTGACTTTTCAGATTTAGAAGAACAGTGCGGAGATGAACCTGTTATACCGTTTTCTTATGATACATTGACACTTCCCGAAAATAAAGTGACTTGTCATATCAGCTGGACAAATGACAATACCAAAAAAATTATTCTGGATAATATTCATCGTTCACCGTTGTATGGTGGTCTGATTGAGGGAGTAGGTCCCAGATATTGTCCGAGTATTGAAGATAAGATTGTCCGTTTTGCCGATAAGCCACGCCATCAGTTATTTATCGAACCTTGTGGCATGAATACCGAAGAAATGTATTTACAGGGAATGTCGTCATCTTTGCCCGAAGATGTACAGCTTGCTTTTTACCATTCGATAAAAGGGTTGGAAAATGTTGTGGTTATGCGTCCGGCTTATGCGATTGAGTACGACTGTGTTGACCCTACAACAATGAAAAGTACACTGGAGTTTGAGAAATTTTCAGGTCTTTACGGTGCAGGACAGTTTAATGGCAGTTCAGGTTATGAGGAAGCAGCCGCTCAAGGTCTGGTGGCGGGTATCAATGCCGCTATGAAAGTCTTAGGAAAAGACCCTATGATTTTAGACAGAGCATCTTCTTATATCGGTACACTCATTGATGACCTGATTACCAAAGGTGCTGATGACCCTTACAGAATGATGACTTCCCGTTCAGAATACCGCCTTGTTTTAAGACAGGATAATGCTGATGAAAGACTGACTCCTGTCGGCAGAAAAGTCGGTCTGATTTCTGATGAAAGATGGAAACGCTTTATCACAAAACAGGAACTGAAAAAACAGGAACTGAAACGATTGAAAAATACAGTCATTTCCCCTGCTGATGAAGTAAACGCAATACTTGTTTCACGTGAAACATCAGAAATTTCCACAGGTATTCGTCTGATTGATTTACTGAAAAGACCTCAACTGAACTATGAATGTCTTACCCCCGTTGATACCACAAGACCAAAACTAGACCCTAATATTTTTGAACAGGTAGAAATTGAAGTCAAATATGAGGGCTATATCAAACGACAGTCTGAACAGATTGCTAAAATGCGTAAACTGGAAGAAAAAAAACTGCCCGCTATCGACTTTGGCAAAATTACAGGTCTGCGTCTGGAGGCGATTGAAAAACTCAATAAAATCAGACCTGAAAATATCGGTCAGGCATCAAGAATAAGCGGTGTCAGTCCGTCAGATATTTCCGTATTGTTAATCTGGCTGGCACAACATAAATAAAAATATCTCATCGTCAAGCTATGACAGTGAAAAGTTTTTGTCAACTTTTTTCAAAAAGTTGGCAGGGTCAAGGGGCGGCAGCCCCTTGTCAGGATTTTAAAGGGCGAAGCCCTT
>CACYDZ010000152.1 GCA_902773265.1 uncultured Ruminococcus sp. | reverse complement strand
TCGGCATCGTTTACTCCTGCCGCTGACAATCTTGTACTGAATGTCCGCCGACACGAATGTGGTGTGTACATTCGGCTGAAACCTGCATAACTCATATTTTTATCAAAGCGATAGCGAAAACGATTATAGGACAATGCAGTATTATCATCTTTATTACAGAAAATGGTTTCGCCTCCACGTTCAATACAACGTTCTACGATACTTTGTATTTTCGGGTGTACAGGAATTTTTCTGTCTGTGCCCGCTTTGGTTTTCATACCTGCCACAAAATAAGGAATTCCGTCTTTACTGATAAAATATTGTTCTTTTTTCAGCGTAATGAATTCTGTCACACGGAAACTCAGATAACACATACACAGAACATAGTCCAGATAATTTCCGCCCGGAATGTCATAATACATACGTTCAAACATGAAATTAAGGTCGCTTTCGGTAAAGCGTGATTTATTGTTACGTAATTCTGTCGGCGTGGAACAGTCAATATTTTTAGAGTAATCTCTCAGTGCCCAGTCGTTGTCCAGAGCGACTTTAAATATTTTAGACATTAGTAACTTGATTAAATTCAGACTGCCTTTGGAAAGTGCAGGAACCATTCTGGGAACGCCTGTATTGATAATAGTTTTTTTCCCTTGGGAATCCAGAAACAAAGGCTGACCTTCCTGAGAGAGTTGCTGATGTTCGTCAGCAAAAATATTGACAATACTCTGAATATCTACCGCTTTTACTTTGTACATATACATATTGTGTAACGGTTCAATTCTATGCCAGGTAATCATATAATTTTTTCGTAAAGAATCGCTTAGTTTCTGAAATGACGGTTCTACATATTTGTAAAATACTTCTTTGACAGTAATAATACCGTCAGCGGTATTAATCACTTCCATTTGTCGGATATATTCGGCAAGTGCTTTAGAGGCTTGTGCTTTAGTTTCAAACGTACCTATGGAAATATTCTTTCCTGCAATTCTTACAGAAGCGGTATACGGTTTGCTTTTGTTATCTTTTCGTTTATAGACACTGCCGGACCCTTTTGTCCGATTACGTCTGTTTTTTTCACCTTGATTTTTTCCGCAATAAGGACAAAATTTGCTGTCCCCTATTTCTTTGTTACATCTTTTATTGATACAAATCATGATTGTTGTTTCACCACATTCAGCTGAGAAATTCAAGACAGTAATTTATTTTGTCTGACAAAGTAAATTATTAGTAAATCAAATTACTGGTAAGGTAAAGTAATTTCTCCCGTTACAGCAGTAAGTAGCTGTTTCATCTTTTCCGCCTCACGTCTGGAAGCCATAGCGAATTCTTCAGGGTTACACTGTTCTTTCTGCCATGCACACATAATACCTCTGGAAGAATTGACGATTGCTCCGAGTCCGTTGGCATCGAAAGCCCCTGCAATGTCCTTTGCTGTACCGCCCTGAGCACCATATCCGGGCACTAAGAAAAAGGTATTCGGTAATTTTTGTCTTAACTCTGTCAGCTGTTCGGGATATGTTGCACCGACTACCGCACCTACTCCCGAATAACCGTATTTTCCCATCAAAGCTTTTCCCCACTGTTCGCAGAGATTGCCCATATGTAAATAGATGGTCTCGTCATTTTCACAAAGAGATAAATTCTGAAGTTCTCCTGAACTCGGGTTTGATGTCTTGACAAGGACAAACATTCCCGTATCCATTTTTTGAGAAACGTTGATGACAGGTTGAATACCGTCTGTTCCCAGATAGCCGTTTACGGTAAGAGCGTCTGCCCCGAAAGCCGAAAAAGTTTCTCCGCTGACATCAGTAGTACCCAGATGAGCATTGGCATAAGCCTCCATTGTAGTGCCGATATCGTTTCTTTTTGCGTCTGTAATGACAAACATGCCTTTTGACTTGGCATAGGCTACTGTTTCATAGAAAGCTTTTACGCCCTGCCAGCCGTACATTTCATAGTAAGCGATTTGTGGCTTTACCGCAGGAACAATATCGTACAAAGCGTCTATCAGTGCTTTATTATAGACCAGTAAAGCTTCTGACGCACCCTCCAAAGTTTTGCCGTATCTGGAAAAAGCTTCATCTTTGATAAAATCAGGAATATAGGCAAGTTTCGGATCTAAACCTGCTACTGTAGGATTTTGTTTTTCAACAATTTTTTCAATCAATCTGTCGAGAGCCATAGAAAAAAACCTCCGTCATCATAATGAATTTCTGTTCAAGGGTTGCACCCTTGAAAATCCTGCCAAGGGGCTTTGCCCCTTGACCCCACCAACTTTTGAAAAAGTTGGACAAAACTTTTTA